>JBIIFW010000278.1:0-4038 GCA_044236985.1 Bradymonadia bacterium
AACGGGCGCGGGAGCCGCAACGGGCGCGGGAGCCGCAACGGGCGCGGGAGCCGCAACGGGCGCGGGAGCCGCAACGGGCGCGGGAGCCGCAACGGGCGCGGGAGCCGCAACGGGTGCGGGAGCCGCAACGGGCGCGGGAGCCGCAACGGGCGCGGGAGCCGCAACGGGTGCGGGCTCGTCGAGCGCCTCAAACTGCGCGTGCGCCGAAGAGGCGACAGCAAGCATGGTCAGCAGAGAGGCCGCACCGAGCAACGTTGGAGCAATCTGGCGTGAACGCATCGAATCTCACCTGTTCGAGTAGAAGGTGCCTCCCTCTTTGCGCCTGCTATCAGAAGGGCTGGTGCAAAACCAGCGTTTGCGCCCGGTCGGGCCCGACCGATACGACATCGATGGGTACGCCGCAAAGCTCGGTCAGACGATCGAGGTAGGCGCGGGCCGCCGCCGGGAGCTCTTCGAGGCGGCGCACCGCGGTGAGATCCTGCTTCCAGCCCGGCCAGCTCTCGTAGATGGGGATCGATCGCTGGAGGGAAACCGCGTCGGCGTCGGCCACTTCGAGCCGCTGTCCATCGAGGTCGTAGGCCACGCAGACCTTGATCTCATCGAAGCCGCTGAGGACGTCGAGCTTGGTGATCGCCAGTCCCGTGAAGTCGTTGAGGCGGTGGGCGTAGCGCACCGCTGCGGCATCGAACCAGCCGCACCTGCGGGGACGCCCGGTGGTGGCGCCGAACTCTTGGCCGCGGGCACGCAGCTGCGCCCCATCTTCGTCGAACAGTTCGGTCGGGAAGGGGCCAGCGCCTACCCGCGTGGCGTAGGCCTTCGTGATCCCGACCACCTTCTCAATGGCGCGCGGCGGCACACCGACGCCCACGCAGACGCCGGCGGAGGTGGTGTAGCTCGACGTGACGAAGGGGTAGGTGCCGTGGCCCACATCAAGGAGCGTGCCCTGCGCGCCCTCGAAGAGCACCCGCTTGCCGGCGCGCCATGCGTCGCCGACGAGGCTCCGGCAGTCTGCGGCAAAGGGGGCCAGCCGCTCCGCTGCGGGGGCAAGCTGCGCAGCGAGGGCCTCGATGGTCACCTCGGGGCGGCCCAACCAGCGCAGCGTGGCGTTGCGATCGGGCACGACGGCCTGAAGCCTGTCGAGGAGACGAGCGGGCTCGAGAATATCGCGGACGCGGATGCCGCGGCGGCCGATCATGTCTTCGTAGCAGGGCCCGATGCCGCGGCCCGTGGTGCCGATCTTGGCGTCGCCGCTGGCCGCCTCGCGGCCGAGGTCGATGTCGCGGTGGTAGGGCATGATGATGTGCGCATCGAGGTCGATGCGAAGCTGCGCGGGCGCCACGCCGATACCGCGTGCGGCCAGCGCATCGAGCTCACGGAAGAGAACATCGCAGTCGATGACCACACCGCGGGCGATGACGCAGACCTTGTCGGGATGCAGGATGCCTGACGGCAGCAGATGCAACACCGTCTTCTCCGGCCCGTTGCCCCGGTCCACCACCAGCGTGTGGCCGGCGTTGTTTCCGCCCTGATACCGCACGATGAAGTCGCACTGCTCCGCAAAGAGGTCGACCACTTTGCCCTTCCCTTCATCGCCCCACTGGGCACCCACTACGACACAGGTTGGCATGGTTCACTTCACGGTTGGTAGATGGCGTTGGTTGCGGAACGAAGCTGTGGCGTCATGGCCGCGATGGCGGCGGCTGCTGCGGCCCCGGGGCTCACAGCAAAGCCATGGTCGGCGAGCGCACACTCGAGGGCGGTGACGGTCGCAACGATATCCATCGCGTCTACAGCACCAAGGTGGCCGATGCGTAGAATCTTGCCCTTGAGGCTGTCCTGGCCGCCGGTGATTGTCACGCCGTAGCGGTCACGCATGGTGGCGATGATGTCGTCGGCACGGATGCCGGACGGCGGGAGGATGCTTGTCAGCGCAGGGCTCGGATGGTCAGCGAAGAGCGAGAGACCGAGCGCCTTCACCGCCGCGATGGTGCCCGCAGAAAGCGCTGCCTGATGGGCAAAGAGCGCCTCGCGACCCGCCTCGTGCCAGCGCTCCATCACCTCGTCGAGCGCCAGAATGAGTGGCACCGCCGGGGTAAAGGCCGAGTCTCCGGCCATCGCCTGCTTGCGCTCGCCGCGCAGGTCGAGCGACATCGCGTGATAGCCGCCGGGACGAGCCAGCGCCTGCCAGCCGCGCGGCCCGATGCCGACCATCGCGCCACCCGGCGGCACGCCGAAAGACTTCTGCGTTCCGCTCACCAGCAGGTCGATGCCGTCGCGCTCCATCGAGAGATCGACGCAGCCGACAGCGGTGATCCCGTCCACCAGCACAATGGCCTCAGGCGCCCTTTTACGGAACTGAGCAATGAGCTCGGCGACGGGATGGAGCGCGCCTGTCGAGGTCTCCGAGGCAACCAGCACGAACGCGTCGAAGGCCGACTGCTCCGCGAGCAGCGCCTCGAGCGCCGCCACCGTCGCAGAGGCACCATAGGCGACCTCGAGCGTCGTCACCTCGCAGCCAAGCTGCCTGCCGATCTCTACCCAACGCTCCGCAAACTTGCCGCCTGTGACAGCGAGCAGGCGGTCGCCGGGGCGCAACGCCCCCTGCATTGCGGCCTCCATCCCGGCCGTCCCCGAGCCGGTGACGAACAGCACCTCGCCGGAGGTGTCCCATAGCCACTTCAACCGACCCAGCATTCGCACGAAGAGCCGGGTGAAGCCGGCAGAACGGTGGTGAGGGTGAGAGGTAGCCATGAGCAGACGGGTAGCTTCAGCCACCTGCGTCGGGCCCGGAGTCATGAGGCGCGCCTTGACGAACATTGCACCATCCGCGTTGAGGCAACGGCGCTCCTCGTACTCCCCCCCCCTCGACTGTCAAGCAAGAGACTTGTTGTCTCTCGCCGAGAATTCGCGGTAGTGTCGCCATTCCAATACGGTAAGTGCATGCCTTCATTCTCAACAGACGCTCTCCTTGTCGGCCCTTATCCTGTTGTTGGCGCGCTCCACCGCTCCTCGGATGTCAGCCGCTTCGCCTGCAGTTTTCCCGCAGCGCCGCATGGCGTGCGGCTGGTCGCTCTCTCGGTGCTGCCCGCCTCCACGGCGGAGCGGGTATCGGACTCGGCCCAGCTCCTCGAGCGGATCGCAGCAGTTCGGAACCTTCAGCACGCCCTGATCCCCGACCTCTTCGATGTCGCCCTGCGCGGCGATCGTCTCTACACCGTCGAGTCCCTGGCAGAGGGAGTCCCGCTCAGTGAGCTGCTCGCGGCGATGCGGGCAGACGGCCGCCGGCTCGATCACGAAACGGGCGCAGCGCTCCTCTCGGATATCGCTGGCGCCCTCATCCACGCGCAGGAGCGCCCCGCGCCAGCCGGCTTCCCCGGCAGGCTCTTCCACGGTGCGCTCTCCACAGACACAGTCATCGTCACGCTCCGTGGCGAACTGCGTCTGGAGCAGTTTGCGCTCGGGCCATGGCTCTCTGATCGCGCAGGCCTCACCCCGCTGGACGGCTGCCTCGAAGATGTGCGCGCCATTGCCCGCATCGGCGCCGAGGCCATGCTCGGCGACGCTGCCGCCGTCGGGCTCTCCTCCCGCCAGATGGCGGCCGAGGGGCTCCCGGACGAGATAGCGCAGATGCTCGAAGCCGCCATGCTGCAGCCTGCGGAGCGTTCTGCCGAGGCGCTCTCAAGCATGCGGGCAAGCCTGCAGCTCTGGCTCCGCTCCAGGGCCTCTTTCTCGTCGCGCCACCGGCTCCGCACGCTCCTGTTCACCCACCTCGCGGTGCGCTCCGGCTCGGCGCTGCCACCCGACGCCGTCGCGCTCAAGCGGGCTGAGTTCTCCTTCATCGACGAGGGCTCGCTGGCGGCCGATCGCCAGAACGAGCCCGAGCCGCTCTCCGATGCCCTGCTCGCGGCCTGCGCCGCAGACGCCTTCGCAGCCCACGAGGCAGCTTCCGACGCGAAGCGGATGGTCCCGCTGGAACTCCCCAACCCGACACCCGGCGCAGGAAGCCCTGTGTTGCCAGCCTTCGGCAGGACGCGCGGC
>JBIIFW010000280.1:0-4028 GCA_044236985.1 Bradymonadia bacterium
TGTCGCCGTCGTTGTCGCGGCGATCGGTGCAGATTTCGTCGCACCAGCGGTCGAAGGAGCAGGCGGTGTCGAGGCAGTCGAGCAGTCCGTTGGCGTTGTTGTCGATGCCGTCGTTGCAGATCTCGGTGCAGGTGCCGGCGGCGTTGCTGCCGTAGCAGTCGGGGTCGAAGCAATCGACGAGCAGGTCGCCGTCGCTGTCAACGCCATCGCGGCAGGCGCCCGTCTCAGAGGCCGCAATCGTGAGGTCAAAGGCGCCGCCGGCGGCGTAGTAGCTGTCGACAACGATGGTCACCTGCTCGCCGGCTGTCATGTTGAGAAAGACCTCGGAGGGGAGTGTCGAGGTGCCGGTGCCTGCGGAGGGGATGTCGTCATCGCAGCCGAGCTCCTGCGTGGTGCAGACGCCGCGGCGAACATAGAGGACGGTGTCGGTCGCGGTGGCGGTGGTGCGTGGGCGGGTGTTGAAGCGGTAGGCGCCGGCGCGGGGCGCGGTCCAGGTGTAGGTGAGCTCGGGGCCATTTCCGCCGCCGCAGACGCCGGTGAAGAAGTTGGTCGAGCCAGCAGTGTTGGAGCTGATGACGGGGCTGCCAAGCACCGAGCCGAGGTCGCCGACGGGGCAGTAGGCGGAGATGCAGTTGGCTTCGAGGGCGCAGGTGGGGTCGCCGCAATCCGCGAGGCCGTTGCCGTTGTTGTCGAGGCCGTCGGTGCAGAGCTCGGGGCAGGCGGGGTCGGCGGAGCAGTCGCTGTCGCGGCAGTCGACGAGGCCGTCTGCATCGTTGTCGGTGGCATCGGTGCAGGCTCCGGTCTCGGAGAGGTTGATGTTGAGGGTGAAGGTGCCCTCTGCGCCCGCGAGGCCGTCGATGGTGATGAGGGTCTGCTCGCCGGCGAGGAAGAAGCGGCTGATGCCCGGGCCGTCAAGGGTATCCTGGGCCGCGCACTGGTAGTCTACCGCGGTGCAGCTGGGGGGGCGGATGCTCATGATCCAGATGTAGTCTGCGTCGGTGATGGAGAAGGTGAAGGTGCCAGCGCGGGGGGCGCGCCAGAGGTAGCCGCGGTCTGAGGAGACGGCGCCGCCGCAGCTGGTGTTGGTGTCGTTACTGGTCTCGGGACCGGCGGCGAAGACGATGGTGTCGAGCGCGACAGCATCGCCGACGGAGGAGCCCAGGTCGAAGTCGAGGCAGGCGCCGACGGCACAGAACGGCTCTGCGGCGCAGCCTGCATCGAGGCAGTCGATGAGGCCGTCGCCATCGTCGTCGACAGCGTTGTTGCAGATTTCCACGACGACGCAGGCGGGCAGCGCGGCGCAGCTGCTGTCGGCGCAGTCGAAGAAGGTGTCGCAGTTGTTGTCGAGGCCGTCGGCACAGACCTCGGTGGCGCCGGGATAGACGGTGATCCGGGTGTCGTCGCAGTCGGTGGCGGTCGCGACATAGCCGGAGGGTGCGGTGCAGGCGGCAGTGGAGACGGCGCCGCCGCCGGCGCCATCGTTGTCGCCGTCGCGGTACCAGGTGGGGGCGCCGATGACGCCCTCGTCGATGCTGCCGTCGCAGTCGTTGTCGAGACCGTCGCAGCTCTCAAGCGCGTCGCCGGTGGGCTCGTCGCAGGTGAGCGTGCTGGCCGCGCAGACGACGCGGCCCTCTGCGCAGAGGTCGAGGTCGGCGCCGTCGCAGCTGTTGCCGATGGAGAGCTCATCGCGACCGTCGAGGGTGGCGGCGTTGCAGTCGTTGTCGAGACCGTCGCAGCGCTCGTCGAGGCCAGGACGGACGGTGGCGCGGGTGTCGTCGCAGTCGGTGTCGTTTGTTACGGTGAAGGTCCGGTCGGGACCGCAGGCGAGGGTGTAGCTGGAACCCGCGCCGGCGCCGTCTCCGTCAGCGTCGCGGTAGTAGCGGATGGCATCGACCGCGAAGTCGTCGATGGTGCCGTCGCAGTCGTTGTCGAGGCCATCGCAGCGTTCGGCAGCGGGTGCGATGCCGCCCACGCAGGCGCCCCAGGCGCCCTCGACGCAGGTCTGCGTGCCGAGCTCGCAGGCGCCCTCGGTAAGGCCGCAGGGGGTGGTGTTGCCGTCGATGCAGGAGCAGCCCGTGTCGGTCGCGCCATCGCAATTGTTGTCCAGGCCGTCGCAACGCTCAGGCGCACCGACGAAGATCTGGTTGTTGTTGTCGTCGCAGTCGGGCGCGATGCAGGAGGCGGTACGGCCGCGGCCGTCGCCATCAAGGTCTTCGCATTCGGCGCAGGAGCCGGCGTCGGGGATGCAGAAGCGGCCCGGGCCACCCGCGATGTCGGTGGCGTTGAGGCAGGTGTAGTCGGCGGGGCAGAGGCCGTCGGCGGAGCAGTCGAGGGTGCAGATAAAGGTGTCGAGCGTGACGCAGGAGAAGGCGCTGCCACAGGAGGCGTCGGAGACGCAGGGTGTGCAGAGCCGTTCGAGCGAGACCTCCTCCTTGCAGTTGGCGTCACAGCCATCCTGCGGGGTGAGGTTGCCGTCGTCGCAGCTCTCGCCGCTGTCGACGATGCCGTCGCCGCAGCTGGCGGGGAGGCAGTCGGTGCGGCAGGCGTCGGCGGCGGTGTCGGAGTTGTTGGCGCCATCATCACAGCTCTCGCCGTCGTCGACGGTACCGTCACCACAGACCGGCTCCACGGTGCCGGTATCGCCGCTGCCGCCCGTGTCCGACGTGGTGTCTGAGGTGCCCGTGTCGGTGCCCGTGTCGCCGCTGCCGCCCGTGTCCAACGTGGTGTCTGAGGTGCCCGTGTCGCCGCTACCGCCCGTGTCCAACGTGGTGTCGGAGATGCCCGTGTCCTCTCCTCCGCTTTCGGTCCGCTCACGAGAGGCAACATCGGTGCCGCAGGCGGCGAGGAGCGTGAGCATCGAGAGGGCTGCGTTTCGACGAAGAGCAAGGTTCATGGCGTATCCGCGGTGAGGCGTGAATCAGAGCGGGATGGGGATACCTGCGCAGACTTCGAAGTCTGGACCGCAGCTGGTCTGCACGCAGCTGCTGCAGGCAGGCGTGCCGCCGAAGGGGAAGCAGGGTGAGTTACAGGTCGTGAAACCACACGAAGCGGCAGCGCCAAAGCAGTCGCCGCAGGCTTGGGAGGTGCCGTAGGAGTTGCTGACGCAGTCCGAGAAACAGATGTCGATGGCCGGCGCGCCACCCGTGAGGCAGGTCAGCAGACACTGGTTGGTGATGTCGTCGTAGGTGACCCCGGAGATGGCGGTCAGATCGTTGAAGTTGTTACAGGCGCCGGAGAGGGTGCAGGCAGCGGCGAAGGTGCAGTCGCCATCGGCGCAGTCGATGGCGCCATCGCGGTCGTCATCGAGGCCGTTGCTGCAGCTCTCCGCGGGGACGAAGCAGTTTGGGTCACCATCGCAGTCGAAGTCGGCGCAGTCGATGGCGCCATCGCGGTCGTCATCGAGGCCGTTGCTGCAGCTCTCCGCGGGGACGAAGCAGTTTGGGTCACCATCGCAGTCGAAGTCGGCGCAATCGATGGCGCCATCGCGGTCGTTGTCGCGGCCGTCGGTGCAGTCTTCCACGAAACCGGCGCAGATGGGCGCCCCGGCACAGTCGGGGTCGAGGCAGTCGATGAGCCGGTCGAGGTCGTCGTCCACGCCGTTGCTGCAGTTCTCGGTCGGCGGGAGCGTAGTCGTGTCTGAGGCGGTATCGGCTACGCCCGTGTCACCGGCACCGGTATCCGTCACTGAGGTGTCGGTAGCGCCCGTGTCATCCACCGCGGTGTCAGAGGCACCACTGTCTTCCACGGTGGCGTCGCCCGTGCCCGTGTCGGCAGGCAGACCGCCGCCGCCGCCGCCGCCGCCGCCCGAGGAGCCTCGCCCGCGGACAGGCGCCTCCGAGCAGGCCGTGGCAACAACAGCGATGCAGGCCAGCGCTTGGGCAAGAAGAAACAGGCTACGGCCTCTCATCTCAGTGCTGAAGCGAGGTGAGGAGGCGGGCCGTGATCTCGTCGGGAGCGCCAACGCCATCCACGCGACGCAAGATGCCCTGGCTCTCGTAGAAGGGGACGATGGGGGCCGTCTCGCCGTG
>JBIIFW010000281.1:0-4022 GCA_044236985.1 Bradymonadia bacterium
TGCAGGCCAGCGTTGTCCTTGATGCACGCGGCAGCGGGTCGGCGCAGGGCGGGGCGCCGCTGCCGGCCCAGACGGCCTTCGGCGTCGAGATCGAGCTGCCGTCCGGCCACCCCGGCCTGCCCATGCGCTTCATGGATTGGTCGTTCGCCGCCCCGGCCGGCGAGCCGCCGAGCTTCCTTTACAGCGTGCCGACGGCCCCGGGCCGGCTCTTTGTGGAAGAGACCGTCCTCTCTGCCAGGCCCGCCTTCGCCATCGCACGGCTCCGCGAGCGGCTGAAGGCACGCCTCGAAGGCCTCGGCCTGGGCGCCGCAACCTGGCTCGCCGGCACCGAGGAGCACTGCTACATCCCCATGGGTGGGCTGCCGCCCGCGGCGGGTGGTTCCGTCATTCCCATCGGCGCCGCCGCAGGCTGGGTCCATCCGGCCTCGGGCTACCTGCTGGGTCACGGCCTTGGTTGGGCCCGCGACGCTGCCCGCGTCGCCGCGACGGGCGCCGCCGCTACCGAGGTCTGGCAAGCCGCCTGGCCCGCCGATCGGCGGCGCATGTGGGCGCTCTATCGCTTCGGGCTCGACCTCCTGCTCCGCTCCGACCACGCCCAGACCTCCGCCTTCTTCGATGAGTTCTTCCAACTCCCGCTGGACCGCGTCCAAGCCTATCTCACGGCCTCGGGCAGCGCGAACGAGCTTGCTTCGACCATGTGGATGCTCTTCGCGCAAGGCTCTTGGCCGCTCAAACGGCGGCTCGCTGCGACGGGATTTCGGCCCGAAGCCCTCCGGCTTGTGCGAGAGCTTTCGGGCGACTGATCCATATCGCACCGCAACTCCGCGACGATCGCTGCATCAAAGTCGGTAGAATCCTCCTGCGCCCACCCGCTTAAGGTCCTATTGCATGGCGAAGTCCGCCTCTCCAAAACCAGCTCGCCCCGCGTCGGCGACCGAAGCGCGTCACGGTGCGACGCCAGCCGCCACGCCGCTCGAAGCGGTAGAGAGCCTCATCTGGCGTCTCGCCACGGGTCCCCGCCTCGATCGCCTCGGCGCCATTGTTGGCGAGCACCTCGCCACCGGCGGTAAGCGTCTCCGCGCCAAGCTCGCGCTCGGCGCCTGTGCGGCGGTCGGCCTCCCCGTCGAGGCGGCCATACCCTGGGCTGCAGCCTGCGAGCTCCTCCACAACGCGAGCCTCGTCCACGATGATCTCCAAGATGGAGACACGATGCGTCGAGGCCACCCCACCACCTGGGCCAAGCATGGCATGCCTCAGGCGGTGAATGCCGGTGACCTGCTCCTGATGCTTCCCTTCGCTGCGTTGGACAGCGACGGGCTGCCCGAGGCCTCCCGCTGGCCCCTCTCGCGGGCACTCGCCAACTACGCGGAGACGACCGTCCGAGGACAGTCAGCCGAGCTTGATCTCCTGCGCGGACAGCGCCTCGACATCGACCACTACAATGAGGCTGTTGCCGGCAAGACCGCGGCGCTCTTCGCGCTGCCCGTCTCCGGAGCGCTCATCATTGCAGGTCGCGCTGCCGATGCTGCTCGTCTTTCTGCCCCATTCGCAGAGCTCGGCATGCTCTTTCAGCTGCAGGACGACGTTGTTGACCTCTACGGCGACAAGGGCCGCGGAGAGCGGGGAGCCGACATCCGTGAAGGCAAGGTGAGCGCCCTTGTCGTGGAGCACCTCGAACGCGCTCCGCGCGACCGCTCCCGCCTCGTTGACATCTTGTCTCGCTCCCGCGAGCGCACCAGCTCCGAGGATGTCGTCTGGGCAGCCCTCCGGTTCGAGGAGTCCGGCGCACTCGATGCCGTCCTGCAGCGCATTCACGGCATCGCGGCCCAGGCACGGGCAGAGCTCTCTGCCGAGCCTGCCTTGCTGGCCGTTGCCGAAGAGCTCATCGCTCGCTCACTCGCCCCACTCGCCTTCCTGCCGGGGCGAGCCCATCACCCCACGCAACGCCACGCGAGCCCGAGCGCCTGCGTGGCACAAGCCGTCTAACACGGCACTCGGAGTCTCCTCATGTCCCGCTCAGGCAATCGCGCCATCGTCATCGGTTCCGGCTTCGGAGGGCTCGCTTCGGCGGTCCGACTTCGCGCGCGCGGTTGGGACGTCACCGTCCTCGAGGCCAACGAGCAGGCCGGCGGCCGTGCCTCCGTCTTCAAGCGCGATGGCTTTACCTTCGACGCCGGCCCCACCGTCATCACTGCACCCTACCTCATCGATGAGCTCTTCGAACTCGTCGGTCGCAGGCGTGAAGACTACTTCCAGCTCGTGCCCGTAGACCCCTTCTACCGCATCGAGTTCCACGACGGCTCCCGCTTTGACTACGTGGGCGACGAAGAGCGCCTGCTCGCCAACATCCGCGCCATCAACCCCCGCGACGTCGACAACTACCAACGGCTTGTCGCCAAGGCGAAAGAGATCTTCGACATCGGCTACATGCAGCTCGCCGACCGCCCCTTCGACCGCATCAGCGAGATGCTCCGCGTCGTTCCCGACATGATCCGGCTCAGCTCCTACAAGTCGGTCTATGGCCTGGTCTCCAGCTTCATGGAGGATGAGCGGCTCCGGCAGGTCTTCACCTTCCAGCCCCTGCTCGTTGGCGGAAACCCCTTCCAGACCAGCTCCATCTACATGCTCATCCACTGGCTCGAGCGTCAGTGGGGCGTCCACTACGCGCTCGGTGGCACCACCTCCATCGTGAGTTCGCTCACCCGCCTCCTCACAGAGCTCGGCGTGGAGATCCGGCTCAACGCGCCGGTCGCCGAGATTGAGGTCAACGCAAACGGTGCCGTCAGCGGCGTCCGGCTCGAGAGCGGCGAGACCATCGAGGCCGACCTCATTGTCAGCAACGCCGACCCCTCGGTTGTCTACACCAAGATGGTCGCAGCCAAGCACCGCAAGAAGTACACCGACGGCTCCATCGCCCGCCGTCGCCAGTCCATGAGCCTCTTCGTCGCCTACTTCGGCACCAAGAAGACCTACGAAGACATCGCTCACCACACCATCATCCTCGGGCCCCGCTACAAGGGGCTGCTCAACGATATCTTCAACAAGCGGGTGCTTGCAGAAGACTTCTCGCTCTACCTCCACGCACCCACCCGCTCCGACAAGAGCATGGCGCCGGAGGGCGGCGAGTGCTTCTACGTCCTCTCGCCGGTGCCCAACGAGAAGTCCGGCATCGACTGGGAGGCGCAGTCCGAGGAGTACCTCGACCGCATCCTGAGCTTCCTTGATCGCACCCACCTCCCAGGCCTCAAGGACAACCTCGCCACCTCCTTCTCGGTCGACCCCCGCTACTTCTCGGGCCGGCTCCGGAGCATGGATGGCGCCGCCTTCGGTCTCGAGCCGCGCCTCACGCAGAGCGCCTACTTCCGCTATCACAACAAGTCTGACGATGTGACCAACCTCTTCTTCGCCGGTGCCTCGACCCACCCCGGCGCGGGCGTCCCCGGCGTGCTCTGCGGCGCGAAGGTGCTCGAGCACACGCTGCCCGAACTCCCCGCTGCCCTCCGTGTGCCGCTGCCCTCGGTGAGCGCGGCCGCGTCCCGGCGGTGACCACGGCGCTTCAGCCAGGGTCACAGGCCCGCGAGGCCGCCTTCTCGGAGGCCGTCGCAACGCTCTCCGCCGGCTCCAAGACCTTCCGGCTCGCCTCCAGGCTTTTGCCTCCCGAGGCGCTCGGCTGGGGTGCCATCGTCTACCGCTTCTGCCGTCGCGTAGACGACGCCGTAGATGAGGCGCCGAGCGCGGCTGAGGCCTCCGCGGCAGTCACGGCACTCCGCGCGGAGCTTGACGGCGCAGCCACCGCCGATGCACCGATGCAACTCTTCTGCCAGTTCTGCGCCCAGGCCCCCGTCCTTCCCGGCGCCGCGCTCGCGCTGATGGAGGGTGTAGAGAGCGACCTCACACCCGCCCGGTTCGAGAGCGACGACGACCTCCTCCGCTACGCCTACGGCGTCGCCGGCACGGTGGGACTCATGATGTGTGGCGTCATCGGCGTTCGCGACCCCGAGGCCTACCCGCACGCCATCGAC
>JBIIFW010000282.1:0-4019 GCA_044236985.1 Bradymonadia bacterium
GGGTTGGCGGAGTGAGGTCGGGTCGTCGGGGAGCATCGGGGCGATCGACGAGGTGGTTCGTGCCAATGGCTGGTCGACGAGCGGTATCACGCTGGCCTCGCTGCAGAAGTTGCGGGCGGCGTTGGAGGTTGCCGGCAGGATCGACAGGCTTTCGATGAAGGGTCTGAAGAGCGATCGGCATCCCATCTTTGCCGGCGGCGTGGCCATCCTCATCGCACTGTTCGAGTCGCTTGGCATCAAGCGGCTGCAGTATACGCAGGCGGCGATGCGCGAGGGGCTTCTCTACGAGCAGATGGGGCGGTTGCGGCACGACGACATCCGCGACTTCACCATCCGGCGCATGAGCGAACAGTATCATGTGGACGAGGTGCAGGCAGGTCGTGTGGAGGCGCTTGCTGTCTTCCTGCGGGAGCAGGTGGAGGGGCCCTGGTCGCTCGAGAGCGAGGAGGCCTCGGAGCTGCTCACCTGGTCGGCGCGTCTGCACGAGGTGGGGCTCTCCATCAGCCATTCGGGTTACCACAAGCATGGTGGCTATCTGGTCGAGCATTCGGAGATGCCGGGCTTCTCGCGCGACGAGCAGGGTGCGCTTGCGCAGCTGATCCGGTCGCATCGGAAGTCGCTGGCCGACAAGAGCTTTGAGGCGCATAGCCGTGATGAGACGGAGCTGCTGCGACGGCTGGCGGTGCTGTTGCGGCTGGCGGTGTTGCTGCATCGCGAGCGGGCGGAGGAGCCGGTGGTGCTGGCGGGAGCGCGGGCCCGAGGCAAGACGCTGACGCTGACCTTCCAAGCCGGCTGGCTGGCTGCGCATCCGCTCACGCTGGCCGACCTCGAGGCGGAGCGCGAAGAGCTTCGTGCGATCGGCCTGAAGCTGGTCTTCGCCTAGTTCGCGGTCGGGTCGAGCAGCCAGGTGAGTCGGCCTGGCAGGCGTGCTGCCCAGGCGGCCTCGTTGTGCACCGCGCCTGGGATGATGGCTGTGGTGATGGAGGCCGCATCGAAGCCGGCTGCGGTGAGTGCGGCGACGGTGCTGTTCATGGCTCCGATGAGCAGCGTGGCGTTGTTATCGTAGACGACCTCCGCGTCGCCGTAGTCGAGCGAGAAACGGATGGGCGCCGTGCGCGGATGGCTGGCTGCATAGGCGGCGAAGTCGGCGCCGGTGATGGAGGCCAGCGTGGTGGCGGAGAGGCCGAGCACGGCTGAGAAGGTATCTTGGTGGCGGAGGGCGGTGACGAGTGCGGCGAGACCGCCGCGGCTGCTGCCGCCGATGAAGGTGTTGCGACGGTCGGAAAGCGTGCGGAAGCGGCTGTCGATGACAGGCTTGAGGGTGTTCGCAACGAAGTCGGCGTAGTCTTCGCCTCGCGGTGTGCCGGTCTCGCAGCCGACGGCGCCGGTAAAGGGGGTGTAGTCGCAGGAGCGGCTCGCTGCGTTGTCGATGCCGACGATGATGAGGCCGCTGTGGGCGCCTTCGAGCTGCCCGACCCAGGCGGCCTCGTCGGCCTGCCACTCCGTGCCGAAGGCGGCTGTGGCGCCGTCGAAGAGGTTCTGGCCGTCCTGCATGTAGAGGACGGGGTAGTGGCGGTCGACGGTGGCGTAGCCCGGCGGCAGGAGGATGCGGACAGTCGCGCTTCGACCGAGCTCTGGCGCAGGGAGGGCGGGCAGGGTTTGCAGGTCGCCGATGGCCGTGGAGGCAGTTGCTGCCTCGCTGCCCCAGGCGCGAATGATGGCCGCTGCTGCCCGTGTTGAGGCAGGGATGGAGCGGTTGCGGGTGGGGCCGCGGAAGCCGCTCTCCTCGCGGGACCAGTCGCCCGCGGTGAACTTGTACTGCAGGGAGGCGCTGCCCGAGAGCGGCGTGATGGCGGCTTCGAAGAGGCCGAGCGGGCCGATGGTGAGGGGCGTCTGGGTCCAGCTGTTGAAGTCGCCGGCGAGGTGGGGCGTTCCTACGGGCGCAGCTGCAACGATGATGCGTGTTGTATTGGCGGGCTGGTCGTCGCGGAGGCCGATGCTGGGGTCGTCTGGGTCGAGGTCGTGGGCGTCGTCTACATGGTCACCGTCGCGGTCGCGGTCTGCGCGCTCGACGATCGCGGTTGTGTCTTCGGCGTCTTCGGCGTCAGCGGTGTCAGCGGTGTCTTCGGCATCAGCGGTGTCTTCGGCGTCTGCTGCGTCTGCGGTGTCAGCGGTGTCCGCTGCGTCCGCGGTGTCTGCTGCTTCCGCTGCGTCTGCGTTGTCAGCGGTGTCAGCGGTGTCAGCGGTGTCTTCGGTGTCCGGGCTTGTGTCCGCAGAGGTGTCCGCAGCGGTGTCTGGGCTTGTGTCCGCAGAGGTGTCCGCAGAGGTGTCTGGGCTTGTGTCCGCAGAGGTGTCCGCGGTGTCAGTGGTGTCTGCTGCGTCTGCTGCGCCAACGTCAGAGCTGCTCGCGCTGCAGGCGGCGAGGAGGATCAGAAGTGGATAGGCGAGGCGATGAGACACGATCGACCGGCGAAACGAGATGCTCCGAGATGTAGTGTTTGGCTCGGCGATTGTCAGCCTCTGCAGGTGTGCCCGTCGGCAGTGCTAGCCGCGCACGGTGGAGTTGGAGTAGAGGTGAGCCACGCTGCTGCGGGTGGGGAGTTCGCCACCGGCGCGCGGAAGCTGAAGAGGGTGCGAATGAGACCATGTGTGGTGCTGGTAGACTACGAGAATGTGCAGCCGACCGAGTTCGTGGAGGTTGCGCAGGCCGGCTGCCACGTCTGGTTCTTTGTGGGCTCATCGCAGAAGCGGGTCTCGACCGACCTGCCCGACTTTATCGCCCGCTTTCCGGCGCAGTCGCGCTTCATCCGCATGGAGAAGCCGGGCAAGAACTCCCTCGACTTTCACATCTGTTACTACCTCGGCGTGGCCGCCCATGAGCGCCCCGAGTGGCTCTATGTGCTGATGTCGAAAGACACCGGCTACGACCCGCTGCTCGCCCATGTTCGGAACGAGGGGATGTTTGCGCAGCGGGTGGTCACCATTCCGCAGCTGCACGCACTGCTCGGCATCGGCAGCGCATCGCGTGCAGAGGTTGGCGAGGTGGCACCGAAGGCCGCGCCGCGCCGCGCCCCTCGCGCGACGGCTGCAGTCTCTGCAGAGACGAAGGCAGCGTTTGCCCCCAAGCCGGCCCCGGCAGCCGCGCCCAAGCCTACGCCTCTGCCCGCTGCCAAGCCTGCCGCAGCTCCTAAGCCTGCTCCTGCCGCAGCGCCCGCTCCCAAACCCGCACCGGCGCCCGCTCCTAAGCCTGCTCCTGGCGCAGCGCCCGCAGCGCCCGCTCCCAAACCCGCACCGGCGCCCGCTCCTAAGCCTGCTCCTGGCGCAGCGCCCGCAGCGCCCGCTCCCAAACCCGCACCGGCGCCTGCTCCTGCTGCCGCGCCCGCTGTCAGGCCTGGCGCAGCGCCCGCGCCTACGCCTGCTCCCGCTGCAGCGCCTACAGCCTCCGTCGGCGGCGGTGGCCGCCCCGGCTTCTTTCAAGGGCTCCGCGGTCGGCTCCCTGGTCCTGGTCGTCCCTAGTCTTCGTGCTGGAAGCGGAGCGACTCTTGGGCGTTGATGGCGGGCTCTTCTCCCGGGTCGCTCCGGAGCCATGAGCCGTCGGATTGCAGGTGCCAGGCGCAGGTGTTGTCTGCCAGCGGCGTGAGCAGACACTCGTCAAGCACCCGCCGCGCGATCTCGGGCTCGAGGATGGGGAAGGCGATCTCGACGCGGCTGAAGAAGTTGCGGGGCATCCAGTCGGCGCTTGAGGCAAAGAGGATGGGGCTGGAGCCGTGCTGGAAGTACCAGATGCGGCTGTGCTCGAGGAAGCGGCCGACGATGGAGCGGACGGTGATGTTGTCGGAGATGCCAGGGACGCCGGGCCGCAGGCAGCAGATACCGCGCACGATGAGCTCGACGCGGACGCCAACCTGCGAGGCCTTGTAGAGGGCGCGGATGACGTCGGGGTCTACGAGGGAGTTCATCTTGGCGATGATGCGGGCGGGCTTGCCGGCCTCTGCGGCCTTGGCCTCCCACTCGATGCG
>JBIIFW010000351.1:0-3209 GCA_044236985.1 Bradymonadia bacterium
CCCGCACGCCGGAGCGATCGGTAATGTCCAGGTTGCGCGGGTTCGCGTAGTGAATCTCGACGAAGTAGGTGGTGTCGGTCGGCAGCTCCATGCCCACGCTCGGCGGCATCACCCAGTCATCGCCACCCGGCGCCCAGCCAGCGATGAGCGTCGCATCAGCATGGGAGCCGCTGCAGTCCCGCCGCGTGCCAGGCGTACCCGAACCAACCTCCGCGTAGAGCAGCCAGTGGTGCACGACCCGTTCGTCGTCGATGAGCGCAGAGAATTTCAGACCCTGGGCCGTACCGGTCCAAGTGGGGCGGAAGTAGAAACACTCGTAGTGGTTCGCGCTCCGCGGCACCGTAAAGGGCGTCGCGTCGCCCTCGCCCAGACCCGCGTTGGCGAGGAAGTCGACCTCCCACTCGCAGACCGGCTCAGGAGTCGTGTCGGGCTCCACCGTCGTATCAGGCTCAGGCGTCGTATCAGGCTCAGGCGTCGTATCCGGGTCCACCGTCGTGTCGGCGCCCGCATCGGGATCGACCGTCGTATCGGCCGTGGTATCGGCGTCGACACCTGTGTCGGTGTCGGGGGGAAGGCAGGCCTCACCGGCCGGCGAGCCACCGTTCACCCAGGCCGTCAGCGTCGCAATCTCCGAGGCTGACAGCATCGGCTGCGGCGCAGGGGGCATCGGCGCACGCGTGTCCGCAATGCGCTCTACCATCAGCTCCGCCACCGACCGCGACGCGTCCGTGAAGGAGGGCGAAAGTAGGTCGGCCATCGTCAGCATCGAAAAGGCTGCACCGTAGACAGGCACCGCGCCGTGGCACTCCTGACAGTTGGTCTCCAGGATGGTCGCAACCTCGCACGGCAGCTCGCCAAGCGTCGTTGTGGTATCCTCAGTGCCCGTATCTGCGACGGTGTCCGGTTCTGCGTCAGGCGCAACATCCTCCACCGCGGTGTCCGCCATGGTGTCCTCGGCCGTATCTGCGACCGTGCTGGTGTCGTTCAGCCCCGCATCGACAGAACCGCTGCCCGAGGTGTCGGCGAGGCCTCCGCCATTCGCGCTCGACTCACCCGCGGAGTCAGTTCCGCAACCAGCAAGCAGCGCGATGAGTGCGAACGACATCGACTTCGACGACAACTTCCAACCGATTCCGTTCATGGCCTGACCTCGCGCGCGGTGCATTCTGACCCAGACGCGGTACTGCATTTCAGCCCTGCGTGCGACAAAATACCGCACAGATGCAGCCCCTTTTGACCGCTAGAAGCAGAGGAACTGGCTCCGAAGCAGCCGCGTTCGATCGGCATGGTAGGCCAGTAGCGCGTCTACCTCGGCGCGATAGCCTTCGGCTCCCTCCAGCCGGTCGCGCGGATCGACCGAAGCCGCCGGCTCGAGCAGGTCGCCAAGCCCGGCAATCTGCCGCGGCAGCGCCTCCGACCAGTATGCAGAGTCGAGCATGCCGCAGATCCGAGCGCCAAACGCCCGCTCCAACTCCGGATCGCGCAGCACCACATCGGTCAGCAAGTTGAAGTACTGTGTCACAGGATAGGAAGCCTCACGCGGATCGCCCTCGAACAGGCCCGAGTAGGCGGTCAGAGAAGCGTCCATCTCGCCACAGAGCGCGTTGTTCTCCAGCTCGTTCCACAGGCAGCCAAACGACAGCCCGAAGTTGTCATACCAGACCTCCCAGCGACGGCCGCTGCCAGCGCTCGTCTGCAGGCTCAAGCGATAGTTCCCGCGCGCGTGGCCGCCATCACCCAACAACACCAGCGCCGCCAGACCATCGAGGTACCGGTTCACCTCCAGCACCCGCCTGACCGCACATGCCCCCGCGCCCGTGCCGTCGGCCTGTGCGGCAGCGTCGACGGCAACGGCGCCCTCCACCAGCGACGCCAGCGGAGCAAAGTCATCGGCCGACGACGACTCCTCCACGAAGGCCTCTGCGTAACGACCGTCCGGCAACGGAACGAGCGCGCCGCCTCCAGAGCCGAAAATCTCACCAGACCCCTCTGCTACAAACCGAAGCGCATCGGCAGAACGCCCAGCTGCCTCCAGCGCCGCATCATCCACCTCACGGTAGATGAACATCGGCCCGTAGGTCTGCCCGTTGACCGTCACCAACATGTGCTCGCCAGTTCCCACGGGCTGCCCCGTCAATACCGCCATCGCCTGCTGCGACAGCGCCTCGCGGAGCAACGAGCCGTCGGCATATCCGCCAACCCAGCGCTCCTCGAGCACAAACTCACCCGACCCCTCGGGCAACACTTCGCCCGTCGCCGAAAGAGGCTGCCGATAGACATCAAACGAGAGTTTTGTGTCCGATGCCGTCTCGCGACGCGGATCGAAGTAGCGCCGTATGCTCGCCCCATCGCGGACCAGGCTGGCCCAGAAACCGGCGAGCCTGGACGGCGCGCCAAACAGCTGCGTTGCGCGCTCGGGAAGCATCGTCAACGCGGCCTCAGGCAGCGTCGCAGGCAGGCAGGCGCCCGACCGGCAGACCAGCCCTGCGCCGCATGCGCCATCCGACGCACAGCGCTCGCAGAGCGCCTCATCGCAGGTTCGCTCCCACGCTGTCGGGATCCCGTCGTCGCAAAGCGACCGCAGCGGTGGAGCCTCGCCCGAACCGCCAACATCGTCTGGGCCCACGGGTGGAGCGAAGGGGAACCCGTCCGGCAGGTCGGCCGGTGTCGCGGGTCGAGAATACCCAACTGCGACCTCAGCCGAACCAGCGCCAGAGCCGGCCCCCTGCTCGAGACCGGTAAGGTCGAGCGACGCCGAACTATCGCAGGCCGCAAGCAGCGCGAAGACCAAACAACGCAGGAACCAACTCACGGCGACACCCCCGGACGAACTGTGAGAAGGTAGGACCGACGCGGTTCCAGCGACCCGTCGAACACCAACTTCGAACCTGCCTTTCGAATGGGCGGGCAGGCGCCCGTGGAGCTCTCACAGAGAGCCTCGCCAACGGTCTCGCTGAAGACCAACGAGAAGTTCGGCGCAGCCTCTTCGCCAACCGCCAACGCAACCCGATATCCAGCCTCCGGGGTGTAGCCGGCCTGCATCGCAACGCCGTCTCGCCCACGCCAAAAGTCCCCCAGTTCATTCATCGTCGACAGCCGCACACCGAGCGCCTTCGCACGCCGAATCATCTGCCGCACCGAGTCGATCTTCACCGGCAGATTCTCCGGACCAACGCCCTGCCCCCAGGAGGGATGGACGAGTAACATTG
>JBIIFW010000284.1:0-3999 GCA_044236985.1 Bradymonadia bacterium
CGCAAACAGGTGGTTTCGCATCTTCGCTCCGCCTCTCTCAATTGGGTCTCGCGGCTTCACCGACTGTTTGGTTGCGGGTGCCGCCTTCGGGGTCTAATCTTCGGCAGGCTACCTGCCTTGGCGGGTTCCGTCAAAGCGGTTGTCGCCCAGCCGCCGACCTCTTCTTCTCTCCAATTTGGGGCATTATGAGCAACGAAGAATCGAATCCGTCCTTGAAGGTGACCGACGACCGAACGGCGGCCCAGCAGGAGGCCTCCGCTCCAGAGCCCTCCCATGCCGCAAATGCGGAGGAGTCCGAGAACCTCTCTGCCTCGCAGCGCCCCACGCCGACGCTCGATTTCGTAACCCTCATCCTCTCGCTCCGTGAGGGCGCCCTCGTCGCGCTCGGCCTCGTCTCGAACGAAGAGCTGGGCGACCTGCCGGCCGACTTCGCTGCTGCCAAATATCAGATTGAGATGCTCGCGCTCCTCGAGACCAAGACGCAGGGCAACCTGACCCCCGACGAGACCAAACTCCTCTCCACCGTCATCTACGAACTCCGCGTCGCCTTCGTAGAGGCCAAGAAACTCGCCACTCGGACCTGAGGCCCATGCGTAACCTCGTCTTCGCGCTCCTCGCGCTCCTTTCCCTCTCGGCCTGCCTGCCCGAACCCGCGCCGCCATCGCGCCCGCCGCAGGCCGGCCGCGGCTATCGGCCGCCGCCGCCAGCGAGCTCCGGCCAGGTCCCGCGCCGCCAGCAGCCGCAAGCTCCGGGCAAGTCGCCCGTCGCAGCCGCCCCCGCGCCGCCAGACCTGCCGCCAGTCAAGCTCGGTCAGGCTCCAAGCCCCTTCGGGACCAAGCCGGGAGCGCCCGTCGTACCCATCCCCGGAGCCCCCGGCTCCTTCGCCGACCTTGTGCAGCAGGTCGAGCAGGGCGTCGTCTCTCTCTACACCACCCAGGTCGCCGACGACCCTATCGCTGCCATGCGCGGCGAGGTCGGCTCCAGCCTCGGCACGGGATTTATCGTCGATGACCAGGGCTACATCCTCACCAACTTTCACGTCGTCGAGGGCGCCAGCGACGTCCGCGTCAAACTGCACGACAACCGTGAGTTCCAGGCCACCCTCGTTGGCGGAGACCCCGCCACCGACCTCGCGCTCGTCCGCATCTCCGCCTTCGAGGGCATCCGTCCCATCCCGCTCGGCGATTCCGACAGCGCCCGCGTCGGAGACTGGGTCGTCGCCATCGGCAACCCCTTCGGCCTCAGCGCCAGCGTCACCGCAGGCATCATCAGCGCCAAGCAGCGCCGCGACGTCGTCACGGGCGGCGGCAACATCTTTGCCGACTTCCTCCAGACCGACACCAGCATCAACCCCGGAAACTCCGGCGGCCCGCTCATCAACATGGCCGGCCAGGTCGTCGGCATCAACACCGCCATCAACGCAAAGGGGCAGGGCATCGGCTTCTCTATCCCCATCAACCTCGCCAAGAAGATTGCCACCCAGCTCCAGTCCTCCGGCCACGTCGAACACGCCTGGCTCGGCGTGCAGCTCGCCGACCTCGACCCCAACCTCGCCATGCAGCTCCGTCTCCCAGAGCCCAAGGGCGCAGTCGTTGCCAACGTCGTCCTCGGCGGCCCCGCAGACGCCAGCGCCGTTCAGCGGCTCGATGTTGTCACCAGCTTCGAAGGGCGCCCCATCGAATGCTCCGCAGACCTCCGCATCGAGACCGGTACCTCCAAGCCGGGCACAACCGTCTCGCTGGGCA
This sequence comes from Bradymonadia bacterium, assembly GCA_044236985.1. Classification (GTDB taxonomy): domain Bacteria; phylum Myxococcota_A; class Bradymonadia; order REDH01; family REDH01; genus CAIWGR01. The sequence continues at coordinate 1,746 of JBIIFW010000284.1, forward strand.
TCGTCCGTGACGGCTCGCCCATGGCGGTTGCCGTCACGCTCGGAAGCCGCCCCCGCTAGCTCCGCAGCGCCCGCGCCACGAGCGACGCCAGCGCCAACGCGAGCAGCAGCCAGCCAAGCAGGCTCCACCATCGCCGCTCCGCAGCAGGCGCTGCTGCCTCCGCCGGCGCCTCTGCAGTCGCTGCTGCGCTGACGGTCGGTGGGCTGAGCGTAGGAGCCACCTCCGCTTCACGCGGCCGCACCACCAGCGGCCCCGGAGAAAGCACCGACAGGTGCGCCGCCGCCGCCGCTGGAACTGCTTCCGGCTCCTTTTCCGCATCCAGAGGACGGAGCAGCGACAGTGCCCCGAACCCGGGGGTCGCCATCGTCGGCAGGCTCTCCTCGCTCATCCAGGTCAACACCTTCTCGACCGTCGCGCTCCGGTGCTTGTGAAGCGTCTGCGTGAGATGGGCAACGAGCAGCCGGAAGCCGTCGGGGAGCGGCGCAAAACGGGCAAAGGCCGCATCGCTCCACGGAGCCTCGGGCCGGCCCGTCGGGTGCTCGCCCGAGACCGCAAAAGCGAGAATGCAGCCGAGTGAGTAGATGTCTGTGCGCGGCACAAGGTAGATGCCGCTCACCTCGCCGATCGCCTCCGGCGAGGTGTAGCGCGGGTCCACCGACCGCTTGGCGATCTCCACGCGGCTCTGCCGCTTCGCGCCATTGCCGAGCCCGACGAAGACGGGGCTCGAGAGATCGTTGTCTCGCAGCACGATGTGTTCCGGCGACAGGCAGCGCGCCACCCAGTCGCGCCCGTGCAGCGAAATGAGCAGCGCGCAAAGCCCCCGCCCCAGCTCCAGCGCCTCGACAAGCGAGAGCGGGCCGGTGCGACGAACGCGATCCGCGAGCGTCTCTCCCTCGACCCGCGCCTCGACAATCGCAGGCGCCGCGGCTCCCGATACACGGAAGAGGCCGCCGCCCGTGGCCACCTGCGAAAGCCCCAGCGCACCGAGCTCCGCCTGCGTGGGCAGCAACCCGAACCGCCGCTCCCGCAGCTCCGCGGGAAGCTCCTCCGGCAGCCAGGGAATCTTCGCCAGCCAGCTACCTTGGAGGCCCTCGCCCGACACCTCATAGAGGTCGAAGGAGCGGCCGCGCGAGACATGCGCGCCGAGAACAAGCCACGGCGCAACGGTCTCCGAAGTGGGGAGGGCGGTAAGAATGGTTCCGGGGGCGAGGTGCAGCGTCATGCCGCCCCCCATAGGCCGCTCGACCGACGCTGCCAACCGCTCTTCAACCCCCGACTTTGCGTGTGGCATCGGCGCTCGCTTGAGACTATCGAAGAGCCTCCCCCCTCGGAGCTGCCCGCGTGCCCCTGGTACCCTACCGATTCGGCGACTACCGGACCACCGTCGCTGCCCGCACCGCGGAGTTCGCGGCGCTGCTGCGCGGGAGCTCCAAGGTTGTGTCGGGCGACGGCATCGAGTCCGTCAGCCGGCTCCAGGCCCTCGGTCAGGACCTCGGCCGTCGCTTCCCCGACCAGGCCGAGCGGATCGCAGCGGGCCTGGCGGTCGCGCCCATCCCGGAGCTTGCGGCGCTTCGGCTGCTCGATGCCGATCCTGCCGCGCTGCTCGAGCAGGTGCTCCTCGACGATGACCGTCTCGCAGCATTCTGCATCATCGCCTCCTCGAGCACCCTCTACGGCCGCCTCCTCGCGAAGGAGCCCCACTCGCTCATCGACCGCGACGGCCGCATCGTCGAGCTGACCCGCGAACTCGAACAGCTCTGCGATGAGGCCGAAGCGCTGCCCGCAACCAAACATGCCGAGGCCATCGACCGAGCCACCCTGCTGCTCCGCACCCGCAAGCGGCTCGAGATGCTCGGCGTCGTACTCGCGGAGGTCACCCAGTCCTCCGACATCCTCTCCACCGCCTCCGAGATCGCCCGCATTGCGGCCGAGGCAATCGCCACTGCCGTGCGTTTCGCAGAGCGCCTCCTGCGCGCCGAAGCCCAGCATGTCGTGGTGCTCGGCATGGGCAAGCTCGGAGGGCGCGAACTCAACCTCTCCTCCGACGTCGACCTCATCTTCGCCTGCGATCCCCCCGTCGGCACCACCGACCTCGGACAGGCCGGCGCCGTCGCCCGCCTCGTCACCGCGCTCATCGACGACGTTACCCACGGCGGCCCCGTCTTCCGCGTTGACCTCCGCCTTCGCCCCTTCGGAACGCAGGGCGCCATCATCCACACGACCGAGGAGCTCGTCGCCTACTACGAGAGCCACG
>JBIIFW010000283.1:0-3999 GCA_044236985.1 Bradymonadia bacterium
GCATCTCGCGGCGGCTGAGCGCCTCCGACTTGGGACCGGTCTCGTTGCTCATGGGTTCTCCGTCTGGTTCGAGAGGCCGAGGATGGTGGCGACTGCTGCGGGCCACGGGGCGCGGCGGCCCGCCGCATAGTCGTAGCAGACGATGTTGGCGCTGCCGATCGCGGCCACCATGCCCAGCTTCGGCGAGTAGATCGCATGCTCGATGATGGCGCTGTCTGCGGTTGCCTCGATGACGCGTGAGCCGACCAGCACCGTGTCGGGGAAGACAATCGGGCGGCGGAAGCGGCACCGCGTCTCCGCCACAATCGCACCCGTGCTCCGCTCCATCCCGAGCGGCTCCATCGGCCAGGTGGCAAAGAGGGCGATGCGGGCGTTCTCGAAGTAGCGGAAGTAGACCGTGTTGTTGAGGTGGCCCAGCGCATCCATGGAGCCCCACTCCACGGGCTGCGAGATGACGACGGGATAGGTGGCTTCGAACAATTCTGCGGTCACGACGAGCTCCGACGGTGGCGACTGCGCGCAGCGATAGTCGCAGCGGCGGCGGCGGCAACAGCAGAAACCACTGCGCGGCACTGCTCCTTTCTTGGCAGGCCGCCTCTCGCGCTGCATCATCACCCGTCCCGATTTCTGGAGGCCCGCGTTGTTCACGCCTGAGCTCATTGGCATCTTTGTCTATCTCGCCCTGCAGCTCGTCTTCGGGCTCATGGTCTCCAAGAGCATCAAGACGCAGGACGACTACCTGCTCGCGGGCCGCCAGGTGGGCCCCGTGCTCGGCCTCTTCTCGGTCTTCGCCACCTGGTTCGGCGCCGAGACCTGTATCGGCGCCGCGGGCGGCGTCTACGAAGAGGGGCTGCAGGCCGTCGGCGTCGACCCCTTCGGCTACGGACTCTGCCTGCTCTTCATGGGCCTCTTCCTCGCCATCCCGCTCTGGAAGGAGAAGATCACCACCATCGCCGACCTCTTCGGCCGCTACTACTCGCCCCGCGTGGAGACCTTCGCCGTGCTGCTCCTCTGGCCCACCTCCATCCTCTGGGCCGCCGCACAGATGAAGGCCTTTGGCCACGTCATCGCCACCGCCTCTCCCATGTCGGCCGAGATGGGCTGCGTGGTCGCGCTCGTGATGGTGCTCCTCTACACCGTCCCCGGCGGCATGCTCGCCGACGCCTGGACCGACCTCCTGCAGGGCCTGCTCCTCATCGGCGGGCTCCTGCTCCTGCTCTACCTGGCCTTCGAGCAGGCCGGCTCCCCCGGCGCCCTCTTCGCCATGATCCCCAAAGAGGAGCTCCACCTCTTCGGCAGCCCCGAAACCCCCTGGTGGCAGATCGCAGAGCTCTGGGCCGTCCCTGTACTCGGCTCGCTCATGGCACAGGAGCTGGTCTCCCGCGTCATCGCCATGCGTACCCCCGAGATGGCCGCCAAGGTCACGCTCGGAGCCACCGCCCTCTATGTCGCGATCGGCTGCATCCCCGTGATCCTCGGCCTCGTCGCAGCCCAGATGATCCCCGGCCTCGAAGACTCCGAAGAGGCGCTCCCCACCATGGCCCGCCAGCTGATGCCCGGCCTCGTCTATGTGGCCTTCGCGGGCGCCCTCGTCTCCGCCATCCTGAGCACCGTCGATACCGCGTTGCTGGTCGCCGGCTCGCTCATCTCTCATAACCTCCTCAACCGCCTGTCGCCTGGCAGAGACGAGCGGGGCAAGGTCCTCATCGGGCGCATCGCGGTCGCCCTCTGCGGCGTCGCCGCCTTCATCCTCGCCATTACCGGAGAGTCGGTCTACGCGCTGGTCGAAGAGGCCTCCGGCTTTGGCTCTTCGGGCATCCTCGTCTGCCTGCTCGCAGCCCTCTTCCTGAAGCGGGGCGGCGTCTACGCCGCCTGGGGCTCGCTCACCGCCGGCCTCGTGAGCTGGGTGCTCTTTGCCTACATCCACCCCATCGACACCCCCTACCTCCTCTCCATCGCCTCTGCGCTGGCCGGCTACATCGCCGGCGCCTTCTTCGACTCGTGGCAGAAGTGGCCCGAACGCCGTGAAGATTGCGAGACCATCACCGCGTGACCAAGATGGCGGGCGGTAGGGCACTGCGCCGCGCCCGTGAGGAAGAACCATGAGCAAGCGAAACTCCTACCGTGCCGGCTTCGCCACGCGCGACATCACCCATCTGGAGCCCGGCGCGCTGCTCATGGGCTGGGCCGACGACCGCAACCGAGCCACCGGCATCGGCACACGGCTCCTCGCCCGCGCCATGGTCGTCACCGACCCCTCCGGCGAGGCGGTCGCCTACGCCTGCGCAGAGCTGGCCTTTGTCGATGTCTATCTCCGAGAGAAGGTCATCGAGCGCCTCGCCCGCACCTGCGAAGCACTCGGGCTCGGCGACCACAACGTCATGCTGAGCGCCACACACACCCACAGCGGCCCCGCGGGCGCCTCGCCCTACCTGCTCTACAACATCTCCAACCCCGGCTTCTCGCAGCCCCTCTTCGACCACCTCGTGGATGGCCTCGCGGGCGCCATCGAAGCCGCGGCGGCGGCACTCGCGCCTGCGCAGCTCCGGCTCACCACCGTCGAAATCCCCGACGCCGAACCGGTCGCCTTCAACCGGTCGCTCGCAGCCTACAACCGCAACCCCGATGTCATGCTCCGGCGACCCAACGAGACCCACCTCGCCGTCGACCGCACCATGACCCTGCTCCTCGCCACCTCGCCCAAGGGCAAGCCGCTCGGCTCGCTCAACTGGTTCGGCCTGCACAACACCTCGGTCCACTTCGACCAGGGGCTGCTCCACCACGACAACAAGGGCGTTGCAGCGGCGCTCCACGAGGCGGAGATGCGGGCGCAGAACCCCGACTTCGTCTCCATCTTCGCGCAGGCCTCCTGCGGCGATGTCTCCCCCAACTACCGCTACGACAGCCGGCGCGGGCTGGTCATCGGCCGCTTCGACGACGACTACGAGAGCGCCGCCTTCGCAGGCGCCGTGCAGCACCGCGCCGCCGCCGCCGGCTGGGCAAAATCGACCGAAGAGACCGAGCTCCTCCGCGGCCCCTGCGGCGCCGCTACCGTCTGGAGCGACTTCGGCAACACGGCCGTCGCGGAGCGGTTCGCGGAGGGCCACACGGGCGCCCGCACCCGCGCACCGCGCAACGGCCTCACCATGCTGCAGGGCACCGAAGAGGGGCCCGGCCCGCTCCTCGCCTTTGCGCCTGTGCCACGCCTCCTCAACGCCGCAGCCGGACTCCGACACGGACTCCGCCGGCGGCTCGGACGCATCTCGGACGCCCCCTCGGAGCGCTTCGGCGCACAGTTCCCCTTCATGGAGCTCGGCGCCTCGGGGCAGGCACCTGCGAAGGTCTTCGGCCTCTTCTCCATGGCCACGCGGCTACTCCCGACGCAGATCGATCCCACCGTGAAGCGGGCCAAGGAGCTCCGCGAACGGGGCGCCCTGATGGAGGCCAACTGGGTGCCTCGTCGGCTGCCGGTGCAGGTCATGCGCATCGGCTCGCTCGCCATCGTCGGCGTGCCGCTCGAACCCTCCACCGTAGCAGGTCGGCGGGTGCAGAAGGCGCTGCTCGAACAGCTCCGCAGCGAAGGCATCTCGACCGTCATCTGCAACGGCCACGCCAACGGCTACGCAGGCTACGCTGTCACGCCGCAGGAGTATCTGGAGCAGGCCTACGAGGGCGCCAGCACCTGCTTCGGCCAATGGACGCTCGGCGCGGTGCAGACGCTCGCCGCCACAGCAGCCGGTCTCATGGGGCAGAAGGGAGAGCGGTCGCTCCACCACGAACCCGTCGTCTTTGACGAGGCCTTCCTGAAGGCCCACGCCAGCCCGCACGCAAGACCGTCGGCAGCGCCCTAGAACTTCTGGCGGAGCGTGGCGGGCGGGCGGTGGCCCCACTCGCTGATGATGTTGTAGTGGCCGGCCTGCCAGGTGGCGTCGTCCACCTCGCGGGCGCCGAAACCATACTCGAACTCAAAGCCCGAGGGGGTGAAGGCGTAGAAGCTCA
>JBIIFW010000285.1:0-3998 GCA_044236985.1 Bradymonadia bacterium
GAGTGACGAGGCCATGATGCTCATCGCCGGCGTGGCTATCTTTGTGACGGTATCGGCCTTCAACCTCGCGGGCGAAGGCCTCCGCGACGCGCTCGACCCAAGGCTTCGCAAGTGAACAACCCCACCGACACCCCTCTGCTCGAGCTCCGGGATCTCCGAACCTGGTTCTTCACCGACATCGGCATCGCGCCGAGCGTGGATGGCGTCTCCTATGCCATCCGTCGCGGACGGACCCTAGGCGTCGTGGGCGAGTCGGGCTGCGGCAAGAGTGTGACAGCGCTAAGCATCATGCGGCTGATTCCCTCGCCCCCCGGACGGACCGTGAGCGGCCAGGTGCTCTTCGAAGGGCAGGACCTCGGCGCCCTCTCCGAGCGGGAGATGCGGAAGATCCGTGGCAACCGGATCGGCATGATCTTCCAAGAGCCGATGACCAGTCTGAACCCCGTCTACACGGTGGGCAACCAGATCTCCGAGGCCATCTCGCTTCACCTCAACCTGGGTCCCAAAGAGACCCGCGATCTGGCCATCGACATGCTACGTCAGGTGGGCATCCCGAGCCCCGAAAAGCGGATCGACGACTACCCACACCAGATGTCGGGCGGCATGAAGCAGCGGGTGATGATCGCCATGGCGCTGGTCTGCAAGCCCGACCTGCTCATTGCCGACGAGCCGACGACCGCACTCGATGTGACCATCCAGGCGCAGATTCTCGACCTGCTGAACAGCCTCCAGAAGTCGCTCGGCATGAGCATCCTGATGATCACGCACGACCTCGGGGTTGTCGCGGAGGTCTCCGACGATGTGGCCGTGATGTATGCCGGCAAGGTGGTCGAGCGGGGCGATGCGCGCGACATCTTCCGGCGTCCGTTGCACCCCTACACCATCGGACTTTTCCGCAGCCTGCCGAGCATGTCGGCCGCGCGTGGCGGCCGGCTCCCGACCATCCCCGGCATGGTCCCTTCCCCGCTCGACTTCCCGACCGGCTGCCGCTTCCGCACCCGCTGCCCCTTCGCAACCTCGGCCTGCGCTGAGTCGGAGCCCATGCTCAAAGAGGTGGGTGGTGGCCATGCGGTGGCCTGCCACTTCGCCGCCGAGATTGAGTCGGGCGCAAAGGCTGCGACCGGCCCCTACCTTGACGGCCGGACCATCGTGAAGAGCTGGCGCGACGGCAGCATCGGCGAATCCATCCGCGGCGGAGAGGCACCATGAGTTTCACACCCTCGCACGGCACCACCACCCAACTCCCGCAGCGGCCGGAGCCGCTGGTCCGCGTGGCCGGCCTCAAGAAGTACTTCCCCATCCAGAAGGGGCTCCTCGGCCGAACGGTCGGACAGGTGAAGGCGGTCGATGATGTCTCGTTCGACATCTTTCCCGGAGAGACGCTCGGAATGGTCGGCGAGTCGGGCTGCGGCAAGACGACGGTTGGGCGGACGCTCCTGCGGCTGATTGAGCCCACCTCGGGTTCGGCCCACTTCAAGGGTCGCGACCTCTTCCAGCTCTCGCCGTCCGAGCTCCGCGCGGAGCGGCGCAACCTCCAGATTGTCTTCCAGGACCCCTACTCGAGCCTCAACCCGCGCATGACGATTGAGAGCATCGTCGGCGAGGCGATGCGCATTCACGGCGTCGCGACAGCGGCAAATGTGCGCGAAGAGGTGATGGGGCTGCTCGAGAAGGTGGGCCTGCAGCGGAGCTATGTCTCGCGCTATCCGCACGAGTTCTCGGGCGGTCAGCGTCAACGGATCGGCATCGCCCGGGCGATCTCGCTCAAGCCGGAGTTCATCGTCTGCGACGAGGCGGTCTCGGCGCTCGACGTCTCGGTGCAGGCGCAGGTCATCAACCTGCTGCTCGACCTGCAGGACGAGTTCAAGCTCTCCTACCTCTTCATCGCCCACGACCTGAGCGTGGTCCGTCACATCTCCAACCGGATCGCGGTCATGTACCTCGGCCAGCTGGTGGAGCTCGCGGAGACCGACGAGCTCTTCAAGCATCCTGCCCATCCCTACACGCAGGCGCTGCTGTCTGCGATTCCGGAGCCGGACACCACGCAGCGGCGTGAGCGAATCCTGCTCAAGGGCGATGTGCCGAGCCCCATCAACCCGCCCTCAGGCTGCCGGTTTCATACCCGCTGCCCTGCCGCCTACGGCCGGTGCCGGACCGAGGCGCCTGCGCTGACGGAGGTGGGCGCTGGCCACTTCGTCTCTTGCCACCTCTACACGGAGAGCTCCCGGTCGGGACTGATCATCAGCCAGTCTCAACCGCAGGTCGCTTCGCAGGTTCGCAGCGGTGCGACGACGGTCACGACAGGCCGCGAACGGTCCGCCGCGTCAGAATGAACACCGTCTGCGCCGCCGCTCTTGACCGTTTGCCCTGTTCGGTTCAGAGTCGCAAACACGCCTGAGACAACGCGAATCCGGAAGGGAGTCGCGCTCTTATGCCTCTCAAAGGTCTGGTCACCATGTACAGCATCACGGTCACAGAACGCGGCAAGCAGCCGGAGCGCATCGAACTCGACAAGCCCGAGATTGTGCTCGGTCGCGCCTACGGCAACGACATCATCCTGGCGCGGTCGAGCGTCTCCAAGCGGCATGTGCGCATCGTGGTGACCGAGGACCGTTTCGTGGTCGACGACCTGCAGAGCACCAACGGGACCTCGATCTCCGGCCACAAAATCAGCACACCCACCGAGGTGAAGTCAGGCGACACGATTGTCGTTGGCGACTTTCGGGTTCTTCTCAAGCATGAGGGCGCTGGCGTCCCGCGGCCGAGCGTGAGCGAGTATGTGATTGGACCGCCGATCAGCCCGTCTGGCAACATGCAGTCGCTGACCGGGTCGCATGCGCAGGTGATGCCGCGCGATATCGAGACGGGTTCACACCTTCCTGCCACGGGCTTCGGCAAGGAGGTGACGACCACGCGCATTACCTCGGTGCATTCGGCGCTCGCCGAGGGAATCGCCGTGGGCGCATCGTCGTTGGCGGCTTCAGGTAAGGTAACACTCGCGACGCCGAGCAGCAGCTCCTCGGTGGAGAGCGAGCGCCTTGGGATGGAGGCTCAGGGCCGGCGTGCGCGCATCCGTATCGAGCGGCAGCCGGCGGTCTTCGGCCCCCTGCGTCGCCCGGAAGGAGCCGCCTTCGCGGAGATCTTCGCTGCCGCGCTGAACGGAGCTCTGCTCCGCGTCAACCTTGCCGACCTCCCGCTGACCTACCCGACCCGCCAGGAAGATGTGCTCCGGTTTTCGCCGCTGGTTGCCAAGGCGGTGGATCTCGCAACACCCGCCGACTTCGACAGCGGAGAGCGTGCGGCCCTCGCGCCGCTCCTGCTTGCAGAGCTCCTAGGGCTGGGTCCGCTAGAGCTGCTGCTCGGCACCACGGAGGCCACAGAGGTGCATCTGCAGGCCACGGGGCAGATCTTCGAGCGCCAAGCCAACAACCGGCTGCAGCAGGCCGAGGTCGGGTTCGGCCGTCAGGAGACCGCGCTGCTCGCCTTCCGGAGGCTCGCCATCGCGGCCCAGGTGGGCTCCGGCGGGTCTGCCCGCATCCTTCTCGATGGCTTCCCTACCGTTGTCGCGAGCAGCGCGAAGAGCGCCGAGGGCGGCGCCGCCTCGATCATGCGGGCTCCGAGCAGCATCGGCGATGTTCGCGCGACCTTCCGCACAGGTGACGCCGACGCGATCCTCGCGTGGCTTCGGGGAGCGCTGCAGCAGCGTGCCAACCTGGTTGTCTCGTCGCCCAACCGCTCGCTTGCCACCTCCTTCATCCACAGCCTGCTCAGCGACAGCCGCGACCGGATCGTGATTGTCGAGGAGGTCCCGTCCACCACGCTGCGCGGCTTCAACGTGCTCCGGCTGGAAAACAACACCAACTCGCTGAACTCGGACCTGCAGCGCGCCTTCATGCTGCGGCCCGACTATGCGATCATCGACCCGCTTGTGGAGAAGGATGTTGCCATCTGGCTCACCGGTCCGACGGGGTATGCCGTGAGCACGCTGGTGGCCGTGG
>JBIIFW010000286.1:0-3993 GCA_044236985.1 Bradymonadia bacterium
GCGCTGATGGCGGCCGCGCTGGCGGCAACGGCGCCTGGCGGGGTGATGGCGCCCGCGACGGAGAGGAGGACAAGGAGAGCGAGGGCAAAGGACCAAGGCTTCATCGGCGACTCCACAGCAAGAGGATCTTCCTCTGCCGGTTATGACGCAGACGAGTTGTTCGGTCAAACGATTTGTGACGCAGCGCACTATTTGGATCACTTTGACGCAGACTGATGCGTCAAAGTGTCAAAATCACTCTCCGTAGGCCACCGCCACCGCCGAAACGCGCCAGCCGCCAGACTGCGCCACCGACTCGATGAAGAAGCCAAAGCTGTGCTCGCCGGCCGTCGGCGTGGCCACCTCGAAGAGGCGGGGCGGGGTCACGCTGCCCGGGCACCAGTTGGCCCGCGGCGCACGGACGCTGGCCATGGAGCCCATGGGGTTCTCGAGGCAGAAGGTGATGGGCTGGCCGAGGTCGCTGTTGGTGGTCTCGGTGCAGAGGGTGTCGCAGTCCTGGCGCCAAGGGCGGTAGACGGTCTCGACACCGTCGACGAAGACATGGTGGTAGCGTTTGCAGAACTCCTCGGCGGGCCCGATGCAGGTGGAGGAGTCGTCTGCGGTGCCGCCGTGGCCGGTGACCCTGTACTGGACCTCGGCGCGGGTGGTGCCCTCGGGGAGGGTGAAGGGGAAGTCGAGCTGGTCGTAGGGCTCGGGGTAGTTGCCGTTGTAGAGGGGGAAGACGCCGAGCACCGTGCGGGGGGCGGTGCCCTCTTGGATTTCGAGGCGGCCGGTGACGTTCCAACCGCCGTTGCTGCCGCTCACCTGGCCGGCGCCGTCGGCGTAGGTGGTGATGTGGGTGCGGAAGCGGTGGCTTCCGGGCAGGCCGTTGGCGATGTCGGTGACGTCGATCTCGAAGCGCAGGGGGCCGCCGAAGGGGGTGATGGCGCGGACGAGCTCGATGGCGGGGGGTGCCTCGGGGTTCTGCGGGTCATCCATGGTGACCTCGTAGTTGCGGTCATAGGCGTCGCAGAGCGGGGGCCAGTTCTGGCCTGCGGGGGGGCGGTCGTCGAGCCAGCGTGAGAAGGGGAAGCAGGTGGTCTCGAGCTCCATGACGAGGGTGACCCGCTCGAAGGGGCCGGTGCCCCAGTCGGCGGTGGCGACCACGTTCTGGAAGTTGGGCTGAGAGCCGTCGCTGGTGATGCGGGCGCTCTCCCAGAGGGTGAGGGTGCGGGGGGCGACGGTGGTGTCGGCCTGCGCGGAGCCCTCGGTGTCGACGGTGGTGTCGGCGGCCGAACCCTCGGTGTCGACGGTGGTATCGGCGGTGGTGTCGGCTGTGTTGGCGGTTGTGTTGGTCGCTTCTTTGGTGTCGCCGCAGGCGGCGAGCAGCAGGAGGGGCAGGACGAGCAGACGACGCATGAGTGGCTCCGGAGGGAGAGGGTGGCGGGCAAAGATGGGGTGAGCGTTGCCGCATGGCAAGGCCGGCGGAGAGCGATGCCATGTTTCGGGGCGGGCCAAAAGTTTGCGCCGATCGGCAGGCGCGGGGGGGCGCTGCCACCTGACCGCCGCCCCTGCCAAAATCTGCACTGACCTCCGCAACAACGGGCCGCAGACGCCGATAACTGATCATCACACGCGTGAGGTCACATGTCGCGTCCGCCTTTGCCTCCAACTCCACCTCCATCTCCGCCTCGAGCCGAACGCAACCCGCTCGAGCGGCGGAGCGTCACCGTCATGCGTGCAGGTCTGCCGGCCGGCGCGCTGCAGGAGCAGTATGTGGTGCCCCGCAACAGCCTCTTCATCGACCTCGTCGTCTGGGGCAGAGCGGCCAACTCGCCCGTCTGGGGCCCCTTCCGCCCCTTCTTTGCCGGCCACCACGTCGCGGTCGAGTTCTGTAGCGGCCACCTCTCCAGCGAGATGCTCGACAGCTACCTCGGCGAGGCGCAGTTCGTGCGCCCCAAGGGCACACGGCCAGGCAAGGGCCGCCTCTTCATCCTCTGCAACAGGCGGCCAAAGGCCCGGCTCAAAGAACTGGCACCCTATGCTTCTCCGGGCCCGGTTGCCGGGTCATGGCAATTCGACCTCGGCATGGCCGGCCAGGTCATCATCGCGGTGGCCACCGAACTGCCCGCCCAGCCCGGCACAGCCGCGCTCCGCTTCAGCGCCCCAAAAACCTCGCAAGCCGAGTATTTCCAACGTTATGACGACCTCTTGAACGATCCGACATTGTCGGACAAACTACGCAATACCATCTTGATGGAGGAACAGATGTTGAGCAGCGATCACACCGATCCAACCGTTGTCCGCAAAGCCCGCCGCGAGGCCCGCAGCCTCCTGGACCAGTTCAAGACCTGGAAAGCGAAAGAGGCGAAGCGGCTGAAGGCGGAGAGCAAGGCGGAGGGCAAGGCCGAGGGCGTTGAAGAGCTTCTCGCAGCGGCCGCAGCCTACCTGCCGCCCGAGACCATCGAGGCGCTCCGCAAGCAGCGCGATCCCGTGGCGATCGCGTTGGCGATGGCAGGGGCGGCGCGGTAGGTCCGAATCGCACCGCGCCCTCATGCTCCGCCCTGCACGGGGCCGGCGGAGAGCGATGCCATGTTTCGGGGCGGGCCAAAAGTTTGCGCCGATCGGCAGGATCCGTAGAAGTTGGCTGACCGATTTCTATCCCCGAACCGTTCCACTGCCGCATGCGATCCCATCTCTCACGACTGCTGCGCGCCGGGACGCTCTCCCTCACCCTGCTCGCTGGCGCCTCGACCGCGGCGGCCGCGGAGGTGAACGACCTGACGGCGGTGGAGCTGCGTCATGCGCCCGAGGAGACGGTTATCCGGGTTCGGGGCGACGAGGCGCCGACCTATTCGGTCTTTGCGCTGCGGAGCCCGCTGCGGCTCTTTGTGGATATCTCGCGGAGCACGGCGGCTGGTGCGTTGGCGCTTCCGAAGCCCGACGGCATCCGGGTTTCGGCGCTGGACCTGGAGCGTGAACCCGACGGGCAGCGCGACACGCAGCGGCTGGTGCTGACGCTTGGCGCGGGCGTGCTCTACGACGTGACCGGCGCGGGGAACGACCTGATCATCAAGCTGGTGGGTGGCCCGGTTGCGGCAGGGTCGGCTCCGTCGGCATCAGCGCGAGAGGCGGCGGAGCGGGTGCGGGCGCTGGAGCAGAAGCTCGACGGCGAACAGCGTGAGCTCGCCGAGCGGCGGGCGGAGCTGGCAGCGCGAGAGCGGGACCTGGAGGCTGCGCTGACGGCCAGCCGGGAGAGGGAGAAATCGGCGAGCGCGAGCGCAGGCTCGAATGCCGATGAGCTGGCTCGTCTGGCGAAGGAGCGCGAAGCGCTGGCGGCGCGGCAGCAGGCGCTCGAGGCAGAGCGGAAGCAGACGCAGGAGCGGGCCTCGGGGCTTGCGCGCGACAATGACGAGCTAACGCGGCTCAAGGGCGACCTGGAGAAGCAGCGAGCGGAGCTTGCAGCGCGCGACCGGGAGCTCAAGGCGGCGTCTGCCGCGCTGGAGAGCCGGAACGACGAGGTGACGCGGCAGCAGGAGAGGGTTCGGGCGCAGCAGGCGGAGCTGGAGCAGCAGAAGCGGGCGCAGGCTGCCGGCGACCAGAAGCGGACGGCGGAGCTCGCGCAGGAGCGCGACCGGCTGGCGGCCCAGCTGGCAGCGCGGGATGCACAGATCGCCGACCTCGAGGCGGCGCGTTCGCGGCTGGAGGGGGAGCGGAACGAGCTGGTGGTTCGTTCGAAGCAGGACCAGGCGACGATGGCGCGGCTGGGCACACTGCAGAACGAGCTGGCGAACCGCGACGCGGAGCTCCGGAAGCAGGCCGAGGCCCGCGACGCGCTGGCGAAGCAATCTGCAGAGGCGGAGCGGAGCGGCAAACAGGCCTCTGCGAGCCTGATGGAGGAGCTGAAGCAGCGCGACAATGCGATCGCCAAGCTGCGCGAGGAGCGTGAGTCGCTGGCAGGTGCGCGGGCTGAACGGGACGCGCTGGCGGGACAGCTGACGGCGCTTCGGTCGG
>JBIIFW010000032.1:0-14101 GCA_044236985.1 Bradymonadia bacterium
AGCCGCCGCAGGCGTTAAGTGCAGCATCGCCAAGGTCGCCAGCGCAGACCACCGTATCCTGTCCGCCGCAGGCGTAGCGGCCCGAGCCGCAGGTGCCGCAGGCCTCGCCAAGCCGCTGGTCGAGCACGCCGCAACCACCGCAGGCGTTGAGCTGCACGGTCACAGGCACATCGCACTTGGTGAAGCCAGGGCGGGCGAGATCGCAGATGGCCGTGTAGGTCTCGCAGCAGGCCGCCCCTGGAGCCACATCGAGCGGCGCGCAGCCGCCGCAGCTGTTCACGCGGGTGTCGCCATTGCAGCTGCTCTGGTCAACGTCGGTGGCATCGCAGACGTAGCTGTTGAGACCGCAGGTGCCACAGGCCTCTCCGGGCTCGCCCGGCAGCGTTGCGCAACCGCCGCAACCATTGAGCGCTGCGTTGCCCAAGTCGCCATCGCAGCGGGTCGCCTCGCGGCCGTCGCAGACGGTGGCGCCGCTCTCGCAGGTGCCGCAGGGCTGAGCGGGTTCACGCGCGAGCGCGGTGCAACCGCCACAGGAGTTGCGGGGGAAGGTATCGGGCACATCGCAGAAGACCGCGTTCAGGTTCGCGGGGTCGCAGGCCAGCGTGAAGGTGCCGCAGCAGGCCTCGCCCGGCACGCCGCCCTCAACCAGGCCGCAGCCTCCGCAGTCATTCGCCAGCGCATCGTTGATGCAGATCTGGCCGCCCGGCGTCGCAGGGTCGCAGGCCCACTCGCCCGCGCCGCAGCCGCAGGTGTCGCCCAGAACCTGCGGGAGCGGCTCGCAACCTCCGCAGGCATTCGCCGTATCACCCACGCACTCGGCCGTGCCAACGCCCGAGCAGGCGAAAACGCCATCGCCGCAGATGCCGCAGGGGGCGCCGACCAGGCCGCCGGTCACAACGCAGGCTCCGCAGGTGTCGGGGTCGTTCAGGTTCACCTCGCAACCGTCTACCCGGTCGCCGTTGCAGTCTGCAAAGTTACCGGTGCAGGTGTCCACGCGGCAGATGCCCGCGGTGCAGATTTCGTTCGCGTTCGCCAGGTCGCAGACGATACCACAGGCGCCGCAGTTGTTCTCGTCGGTGGAAAGCGAGATGCCGTCGTCTGCGCGGCCATCGCAATCCTCATCTGCATTGTTGCAGAGTTCGGCTGCGCCGGGGTTGATGGCGTTGTTGGTCGGAGCGCAGTCCGGGCCCAGGCAGCTGGGGCCAACGCCGTATCCATCTCCGTCCTCGTCCACACAGCCGGTGCAGAGGCCGTTGTCGGGCTCGCAGACCGCAACGACTGTACCGTTGCGGTCGGCGCCGCGGCAGGTGAACCCCTCGGGGCAGCTGTTGTCGCCGAAGCAGGGCATCTGGCAGAAGTTTGAGCCGCTCGCGGGCTGGCAGAGGCCGTTGCCGCAATCGGCGTCTGTGGTGCATGCGCCGCAATCGCCGTAATCGCCCGCGGCGCAGAGATCGCCGTCGCTGCCTGAGGCGCCCGCCGCGATCGGCCCGAAGCTGGGGCAGCCGTCACAGCCATCGGTGGCGAACAGCTCGGTGCAGACCTTGGCTGCGCCCGTGCCAAGCGGACGGCAGAGCCCGCTCTCGCAATCGCCGTCTGCCACGCAGGCCACGCCACAGGCGGCGCCCGTCGGCTCGATGGTATCGGGGGTACCCGTGTCTGTGGTGTCGGGCTGGGTGTCGGGTGCAGTATCAACGCTGGTGTCGACGCCGGGATCGGTGTCCTCGACCACGTCGCCAGCAACACACTGGCCATCGACGCACTCGCCGATGGCGCAGGGAGAGAAGGTAGAACACTCGTCGGCGGGAGCGGGCTGCTTCTTGGCCTCCTCTCCACAGCCCGCGAGGGCGACGAGTGAGGCGAGACCAAGTCCGAGGAACTTACGCATGAACGACTCCAAGGGGAAACCGCTCCTACCGGAGCGGTCCACGGAGGAGCATGAGGGGGCGCGCCGCGCTGCCCTCACAAAAAGCGGAAAGCCCGCCGGGAAGGCGGGCTTCAGAATGACCGAGGCCGGCCGACCTAGAAGCAGACAGCCGATGTAGCAGCAGCAGTCTGGTAGCGAATGGTCTCGTCCACATACGAGACCGACGAACTACCGGCCAGACGCGTCCCGAAACCAAGCCGTGCTGAACCCGTGATTGACTCGAGTCCCTGACGCATGATGTCCGTGCGCGTTGAATAGGGCCGGCAGGATTTGCAAACAACATCGACCACATTCCTCTTGGCGGTCGCCTCGTAGAAGATGACCTGTGCCTTCATCGGGCCTCCGGAGCCTGCGTTATGAAGCATGTTGTAATTCACCGCGAACTTCCGATCTCCAGGGGACCCGAAAGTCTTGGTCGTCCAGGAACTGCCTGCGGCCTTCACCCAGTAAATAGCCGCGTACATAACCACCAGACCATTCTGAACCACAGTCGTGCCAGAGTTCGTCTGCGCAGTATTCAAATAGGTGTTCAAGCTTGAAGCGGTGTAGTTGCAGCTGATCGATGGAGCGAGCCCACCGGTTCCCCCGGTACCAAGGCTCAAGAATCCATTCGGGCAAGCGCGGAACCGCGTCACATCCGTGCCGAAGAAACTCGGCGAGAAGGGAAAGTTGATGGTCGCTGCCGACTGTGTACCGTCAGTTATCGAACCAATGGTGGTGCCTTCGAGGAAGTCATCCACCGCCGGTTCATCACCCAGCGAACCCGGCCACGTGGCGCCCGTGAGCTGAACAACCTTCGTTCCCGTCGTGGACAGGCAGAAGTTGGAGCTGCACTGGTTGTCCGCGCTGCAGGCCACACCACTTCCGACGCGGCAGATCGACGCCTCACAGAGGTTGCTGGCACAATCGGCGTTGCTCAAGCAGGCGCCGCCCGCAGGCTGCAGCGCACAGACGCCACCGGAGCAGTAATTCGACTGACACTGCGCGTTGCCCGCGCAGGACGCACCGAGCGCCGCTCCCTGGCAAACATTCGAGGAGCAGGTATTTGTGATGCAATCGCTGTTCTGCGTGCAAGCGAGTCCATTTGCTACCGCAACACAGAGGTTGCTCGCACAGCTCAGGCTCGTACAATCAGCGGCGACGCTGCACGCACCGCCGACCGACGACTTGCTGCAAAGCCCACCCGAGCAGGCACCAGAGAGGCAGTCTCCACCAACATTGCAGGCTAGCGCAGCACCGCACTGCTTTCCGGAGGTGCCGCCGCAATCGACTGCGGTCTCAGTACCGTTTTGGACACCATCCGTCGTCGTCGGTGCCGAGCAGGTACGAAGACCCTGATCGCTAAACGCCCAAGCACTGTTGCTGTAGTTCAGCCCGGCACCCTTTCCGGTGATAGCGCCCCCAAGCGAATCCAGAGCGGCAACGCCAGTTGCAGCGGTCGCCCCCGTTCCCTTATCGATGCCGATTGCGGTGGGATAGGTGCCGCCGTTCGTGCCCGTCTGACAGTTCTGACAGTGAATCTCCACGCGGTTGCTGCCCTCGTAGATCTTGACCTGCGCCTTCACGCCAGGCGTGACAGCGTCACCGTACAGGGGAATGGAGTCAGCGTTGAACACGAACATACGATTCGGCGCCAAACCGACCGTCCTGAAGCGGAAGGCCCCGGAGGTGACGTTGAGGTCCCGCTGGAAGTAGGCGATGCGCCGGTTCGTGATGGAGGTCGATGGAATCCCAGCGGTCGCGGTGGTAGCAGCGGAACCGAACTGAAGGTTGCCGTTCGTCGACGCCCCAAACTGCGTGTAGCTCGCTCCAAAGAAGTTGAAGCTAAAACCGATCGGCGTCGCTGCTGCCGGAGATGCCGTCGCGTCATCACCACTCAAGGAGAGCACCGTGAATCCTGCCGACGAGCTGATCGACCCGTATGGAGCGTAGGAAATCGTTGAGACCGTCGGATTCCCGCCGCCACAGACCTTATCGGAACAGTCGTTGCTCGAAGAACAAGATGCTCCGGTTGCGCCCTTCACGCAAACACCAGCAGTGCAGGTTCCCGAAACGCAATCGGTTCCGACTGAACAAGCGATGTTGAGCTGGCACTTGTTCACACAAGCACCGCCGCAATCGACACCCGTCTCGAAACCATTCTGCACGCCGTCGAAACAGTCCGCGCAGAAACCGCCAACACAGGTATCAGAGGCGCAATCAGAGTTGCTACCGCAGGCTTGGCCCGCGAGGCAGGTTGCTCCACAAGGTCCGCCGCAGTCAGCTCCGGTTTCGGCACCAGACTGCACGCCGTCGGCGCAGGTACGGCAAAGTGAACCCTCGCAACGGTTGGCCGCGCAGTCGGTGTTTCCACCGCACAGCTTGCCCGCGGTGCAGGTCGCGCCACAGGTGGCGCCGCCGCAGTCGAGGTCGGTCTCAGCGCCGTTCTTCACAGCGTCGTTGCAGAGAGGTGCAGCGCAGGCGCCCGCGGTGCAGACGCCGCTCGCACAGGCGCCCGAGAGGGTGCAGGCGGCGGCGTCGGCGATACCGGCGCAGAAGCCGCCGGTGCAGGTTCCAGACTGGCAATCGGCACCC
Source organism: Bradymonadia bacterium (assembly GCA_044236985.1). GTDB lineage: Bacteria > Myxococcota_A > Bradymonadia > REDH01 > REDH01 > CAIWGR01. Next base: position 4,499 of record JBIIFW010000032.1, read on the forward strand.
GAGGAGCAGACAGCGCCCTTGATGCAGTCCGCACCGCAGCTTCCACCGCAGTCCGGAGCACTCTCCGTTCCATTCGTCGCGGCATCGCGGCAGGTCGCCGGGGCGCAAATCTTGCCAGCAGTAGGCAGCGGGTCGGTGACGAAGCGGTAACCCGAGTTCGCCGGAAGCGCCGTTGTCGAGCCCGACGTGCCGAGCGTGCCAACCTCGAGGATGTCAGCGGACGTCGCTCCGCGCACAGCGAGGAAGTGGCTAAGAGGAGCCGACGTCTCAACACCGCAGCTCACGCAGAGGATGTCGACGTAGTTCAGGCTCTCGTGCAGCACAGCTTGCGCCTGCACGGCCGGACCCGTGTAGTAGTTCGCAAGGCTGTTGTAGTTCACAATGAACTTACGGAACGGAGCAGTACCAATGGTCTGGTACTTGATCTGGCCCGCGCCGGCGTCCATGTCTCCCGTCCACATGGAGATCGAGTTGGTCTGCGTGGAGTAGTTTGAGGGCGACGGATTGGCAGCGAAGCTGATGTGCCCGTTGGTGGTGAGCTTCACCGAGGCATACTCAGCGCCGAAGTAGCGGAACTTGAAGCCCAGAGGAATCGCCGCAGATGCTACCTGGTCGCCCGCCGGGCCGTTGGTGCCATCGGAGAGCGCGCCGACGAGCGAGAGCGTTGCTGTCGTCGCCCCCTTGAGACCGTCGCAGTAGTTGCTCGCGCAGTCGCCGTTGGCGGAACAGGCAAAGCCATCGGCCGAAAGACCGCAGAGGCCACTCACGCAGTTCTGGCTGGCGCAGTCGCTGCCCAGGCCGCAGATCTTGTTGAAGCCGCAGTTGCCGCCGCAGATGCCGCCACAGTCGATGTCGGTCTCGTTACCGTTCTTCACCGTGTCGCTGCAGTTGCGGCAGGTGCCACCCGTGCAGGTCGCGTTGGCACCGCCGCAGTCGGTGTCGGCGATGCAGATCTTGGTCGGCGCGCAGAGCGTGCCAGAAGTGCCGCCACAATCCACGTCAGTCTCCGAACCGTTCTTCACGCCGTCCGTCGCCGTGGGCGCCTGGCAGGCCTTCACCGAGCTGGTGTTGTAGCGGTAGCCCGTGTTGTCCGGGATGTTGAAGGTCGCGGACCGCGTCAACGAGTAGGCCGAAATCGCGACCGTGCCGGCGCCATTCTCGAGGAACTGCGAGCGCTGCCCGGAGAAGGTGGAGGTCGTGAGCAGCGTGCAATCGGCGCAGAAGATGTCGACCGTGTTGGTCCCCTCGTTCAGCGCAATCTGGAAGGTCGCCGTATCCGTCGCACTGTTCCACCAGGGGAGCGCCACGTAGTTGACGATGAACTTGCGGTTCGGCGCAGTACCCACCGTGGTGTAGCGGATGTCCGCGCTGGCGCTGATGTCGGCATCTGCATCGAACCAGTAGCCTGCAATGACGGCGTTCGGGTTGAAGGAAGAGGGCGAGGTGGTCGGTGGGGAATCAGCGGAGGTCGAGGAGGCATCGAAGCTGATCCAGCCGTTGCCGTTGATCTTCACGCTGCTGTAGTCCGTTCCGAAGAAGTTGAAGACGAAGGGAAGCGTGACGGCGTCGGAGTGACCCGTGTCGCCCAGCTTCGAACCGAACGAGGTGGCCTGCGTGCCGGCCGTGATGTTGCCCAGCGACGCCGCGTCCGGAGCGGTGGTGATGGCCACAGGAGCAGGGGTTGAACAGACGCCGTCGGCGCACTGTGCGCCGGCGGTGCAGAGGGCACCGGTCGCACCGAGGTCGCAGAGGCCGCCCGTGCAGCCACCCGTGGCGCAGTCGGCCGCGCTGTTGCAGGCAAGGCCGCCGCCGCAGGTCGCGCCGCACTGGCCGCCACAATCAAGGCCGGTCTCCAGGCCGTTCAGCACGCCGTCTGCGCAGTTGCGGCAGAAGCCGCCGGCGCAGGAGGCGCCGAGGCCACCGCAGTCGGTGTCGGCCGCGCAGATCTTGGTCGGAGCGCAGGTGGCGCCGCAAGCTGCGCCGCCGCAGTCGGTGTCAGTCTCGCCCTGGTTCTTCACACCATCCGAGCAGGTGGGCGCAAGGCAGGAGGCGCCGTTGGTCGCGTTGGTGAAGTAGCGCTTCGCCGTCTGGTCGGGGATGTTGAAGCTGGTCGAGCTGGTGAGCGAGAAGGCCGAGAAGGCCTGCGTGCCGTCCGCATTCTCCACGATCTGCGCCCGCGACGGACTCGTCGTCGTGAGGGTGCAGTCCTTGCAGTTCAGGTCCAAATATCCGCCGTTCTCGTAGAGGATGACCTGGAAGGTCGCCTTGTCGGTCGAATCGAGCCAGTAGGGGATCTTGATCCAGTTCACGATGAACTTGCGGTTCGGCGCTGTGCCCGTGGTGAGGTATCGGACATCGGTGTTCACATTGCCCGCTGAGGGATCAGCGTCGAACCAGAAGGGGGCGATGACCGCGTTCGGGCTCGAAGTGCTCGGCGAGACCGACGGCGGCGAGTGGGCGTTCGAGGGGCTCACGAAGCTGAGGTAGCCGTTCGCATCGATGTAGGCCGAGGTGTAGATCTGGTCGAAGTACCGGAAGTTGAAGCCAAGCGGGATGGCCGGAGTGATGCCGCCATCGCCGAGCTTGGCCGTTCCACCGATTGAGCTCGACGCGCGGGTGCCGGCCGTCTCGTCGTTGATGGAGGAGTGGGGGTTCCAGGTGACCGTCACACCGTTGGCTGCGGGGATGGTGCCGCCGCCGCAGACGCCGTTGAGGCACTGGTCGCCCTGGTTGCAGGAGGAGGCGGTTGCCCCGAGCGCGCAGAAGCCGCCCACGCAGGAGCCGGAGAGGCAGTCAGCATTGGCCGCGCAGATCTTGCCGCCGAAGCAGGGACCGCAATCGGCGCCGCCGCAGTCCACATCGGTCTCGCTGCCGTTCTGGGTGGCGTCGGCGCAGCCGGCGCAGAGGCCGCCAACGCAGAGGTTGCTGTCGCAGTCGCTGTTGCCGCCGCAGGTCTGGCCCGAGACGCAGTCGGTGGCGCAGGAGCCGCCGCAGTCCACGTCGGCCTCATTGCCGTTCTTGGTACCGTCGCCGCAGTTCATGCAGATCGTGGCGGTGCCGACGAGCAGGCACTCGGCCACGCCCGCTGCGCCGGGGTCGCAATCTCCGACCGTGCTGCAACCCTTACCAATGGTGCAAACAGCGCCACACTGGCCGCCGCAGTCAATGTCGGTCTCGGCCTGGTTCTTGGTGGCGTCCGAGCAGTTGGGCGCCGCGCAGAGGCCAGGGTACTGGTTGAAGGTGCCGAGGCGAACAGCCTGGTTGGCGAAGGCGGTCGAACCGGGGTTGTAACCCGTGAGCGCCACGAAATCAGGCGTGCTGCCGCCGGTCGAGGGACCCTCAGCGCCGACGCGGACGGTGGTCGTGCCCGAGTTGCCGCTGATGTACATCAGATCGATGTAGCCCGTCGTTTCGTTGAGCTGGATCTGCAGGCTCACCGGGTCGTGGTCGGGGATGCTGCCGTAGTAGTCCTCCAGGTTCTGGATATCGATGACGAACTTGCGGTTCGGCGCCGTACCAACGGTGCCCGAAAGGATGGCCGTGCTCGCGGTCGCCTCGAGATCCCGATTGAAGAAGGTGACGAAGTTGTTGGGCGTGGTGGAGGAGCCAAGGAGGGCTCCGTAGGTGTAGGTCGGAGCGGCGCCACCGAAGGTAAGGAAGCCGTTGGAGGAGAGCGAAAGCTCCGTGAAGGTTCCCGTGAAGAAGGGGAAGGAGAAGCCGATCTGAAGGAGCGCATTGCCTTCGTCACCATCCGAAAGCGTCACAGGCGTGAAGCCGGTGGTCGGAATGAGGTTAAAGGTCGTCGCAACGTCGCTCGCGCCCTTGGCGATGGAGGGGGCGCAGACCTGGCTGTCGCAGTCGATGCCGCCACCGCAGTTGGCGCCGGTCGCGCCCTTGCCGCAGCTGCCAGCGGCGCAGTTGCCGGTGTAGCAGTCGGCATTCACCGAGCAGGTCTCAGCGAAGTTGCAGGTGCCGCCGCAGACGCCACCGCAGTCGATGTCGGTCTCGCTGCCGTTCTTCAAGCCGTCGTTGCAAGAGGTGCAGATGCCACCCTCGCAACGGTCGCTCGCGCAGTCGCTGTTGGCCGTGCAGATCTTGGTGTCGGTGCAGGTGGAGCCGCAGACGCCGCCGCAGTCGACGTCGGTCTCGGTGCCCGACTTGATGCCGTCGGTGCAGGTGGAGCAGACTGCGTTCTCGCAACGGCTGCTATCGCAGTCGCCGTCAGCCACACAGGCTTGGCCCGCGTCGCAGCGGACGGCGCAAACAGCGCCACCGCAGTCGATGCCCGACTCGTCCTGGTTGACCGTGACGTCGAAACAGGTCGGGGCGAGGCAGGTACCGACAACGCGGGTCACCGTCTGGAACCGGATGGTGCTGTTCGTGACATTACGGGTGGCGAAGTAGGGCTTGCTGGGCGCGGCGACACCGAGTGTACCGGACATGCTCTCGACGCCAACAACCGCTTCGGCCGTGCCAGAGACGCAGTTGACGCAGCGGATGTCGATGTAACCTGAGGTCTCCTGAAGGGCGACCTGAAGGGTGATGGGGGCGTGGTCAGGGATGCTGAAGTAGTAGTCCGAGATGTTGTTGAAGTTCACGAGGAACTCACGGTTCGGCGCAGTACCGACGGTCGCATAGGTGATCGTGCCGCCCTCGCTCGCGTCGAGGTCGCGGCCGAAGAAGGCGACGATGCCGTTGGGGGTGGAGGTCGAGGGGATGATGGGGGCGGCGGCGCTGGGCGTTGCACCGAAGGTAAGCCAGCCGTTCGACGAGATAACCACCTGGGTCTGCGTGGTGTCGTAGAAGGGGAAGTCGAAGCCGAGCGGGATGGCGGCGCTCACGTCGTCATCGCCGAGCGGATCGCCGAAGGCGTCAACAACCGGCGTTCCGGCCGTGATGAGGCCGTTGAGGTTGAGCGGGTAGCCGCCCTGCGAGCCGGGGCCGCCGGCGTCGCAGACCTTGCTGTCGCAGTCGTTGTCGCTCGCGCAGGCGTCGCCCGGGTCGCCGGTCGGAACGCAGATGTTGGAGGCGTCGCAGATGCCGGAGATGCAGTCACCGGTGACGTTGCAGGTCTGGCTCGAGCCGCAGCGGAGGGCGCAACTGCCGCCGCAGTCGGTGTCGCCTTCGGTCTGGTTCTTGATGCCGTCGAAGCAGGAGATGCAGATACCTGCAGTGCAGTTGCCGCGGAGGCAGTCGGAGCCCTGGTTGCAGGTGATGCCGTCGGCGCAGTTGCTGCCGCAGGTACCGCCGCAGTCCACGCCGGTCTCGTTTCCGTTGTCCACACCATCGGTGCAAGCTGCAGCCGCGCAGAAACCGTTCAGGGTGACCGTGTTGAAGCGGATGGAGGTGTTGGTCTTGGTCGCGATGGCGTTGTTCACGCCCGCGGTGGCGAGACCGACGGTGCCGGTCGCATTCTCGATGCCCTGCGTACGGGAGACGGAGCCTCCGTTCGTGCAGTCGGTGCAGTGAAGGTCGACCGTGTTGGTTGTTTCGGTCAGCACAAGCTGGAAGGTCGACGGCGTGCCGCCGAAGGCATAGTCGGCCACGTTGTCGAAGTTGAGGATGAACTTGCGGTTGGGCGCGCTGCCAGTGGTCTCGTAAGTGACCGTTCCGGAGTCGCCCGGGTCGAGGTCAGCCCACCACATGGCGATGAGGTTGTTCGGCGTGCCGGTTGCGGGGATGGCTGCACGGAGGAGACTCGATGAGGTCGGCGCCGTGAAGGAGGCCCAGCCATTGGAGGAGACGTAGATGTTGCTGTAGCGGTTGCCGAAGAAGTTGAAGGTAAAGCCAAGCGGGATTGCGCCCGTGTAGGCCTCATCGTCAAAGGCGGCGCCAAGGTTGTCAGTGGTGATGGGGGTCGCGTTCGGGCCAACGGCCTCGGGCGCAAAGGTAAGCACCTCGGAGGTGAGGTTGGCGTTCGGGTTGCAGACCTGATTGACGCAAGAGAGGTTGCCGATGCAGGCGTCACCAGTGGAGCCAAGGCAGAGGCCGCTCACGCACTGGCCGGTGACGCAGTCGGTACCGGCGGTGCAGATCTTGTCGCCGACGCAGGAGGCGCCGCAGATGCCACCGCAGTCGAGGTCGGTCTCACCAGCGTCGAGCGCGCCGTTGGAGCAGGTGGTCGGGGCGCAGATGCCGCCCTGGCAGAGGGTGCTGGTGCAGTCGGTGTTGTCGACGCAGGCAATTCCGTTGGCGTAGTTGGCGATGCCCTCGTCCACGCGGAGGTCACAGTCGTCGTCGAGACCATTGGCGAACTCCGCCATGTTGGTGACGACGCTGCCGGTGAAGCTGAAGGAGGCGCCCGTCGTCTGGAAGACCCAGTCGCGGGAGGCAGCCGCCTCGGGCGAACCGGCAAGACCGAGGTTGCCGTAGGAGAAGATGCCCAGACCGGAGGGGAGGCCAGGGGTTGAAACTGCACTGTTGAGCACCGGGTTTGCGAGCGGCGTCGTAAGGCTGTTAATGCGCACGTAGACATCTGTCCGTGTGCGATCCGTATAGAAGGAGCGGAGGGTAACATTCGCACAGAGCGAGGGCACCGTGTCGTAGGGCGCGGGACAAGCGCCGTTGCGCGCCTGGCTCTCCGTCACGAGCTCGACCGAGTTTGCGGGACCGCTGCCGGGAACGCCGTCCTGGACGATGTTCATGACGCAGAGCTGCTGCTCGCGCGACATGAGACCAAAGCCCTGGACGGGTTCAGCCGCGGGCTTTACGGAATCGATGACGAACTGGGTGCCGTCGTAGTGTCCCTGAAAGTCTGCGATGCGGACCTCGCCGCTCCGCAGCTCCGATGTCCCTACCGGGGTAGGTGTCGAAGCATCGGGTGCGACAATGCCGCCGTCGGGCGCTGTAGCGACCGGCGTCGTTTGGCTCTCCAGTTCGGGAGATCCAGTGTCACAACCTACCAAGGTGAGCGATACCAAGCCGATAGCCGTTCCCGCTCGAGACAACGAAAGAATCCACGGACGCATGCAAACCTCCAATCAGGGCAGTTTCGGTCACCCTATCCAGTCGCGCTAGCGCTGCTCGGTATGCTCGTCAAACGGTCAAGAGACGATTTTGTGACAATTTTTGAGCTCTATTCCCGCCGTCGGCACTTTTGTTGGCCGGAGATTTGCCCGCAGATTCGCGAGCAATCCCGAGCGGTTGGCCGTTGCGCGCCGCGTTATCAGCGCCGCGTCATGCGCTCTGGGTGACAAACGGGCCACAGGGAGTGCGCTCGTCCGCCTCAGCGCACCAATGCGCCAACCGAGCGAATCAGTACCGCTCGAAGACCGCGATCAGGGCTCCGCGCGCGCGGGCAGGGCTGCCGGGCATGACGATCTTTTGAGTGCCAAATTGCACTTCGACCGGCTGTTCCGCCACGGGCGGCACATAGACATCCATCGCGGCCAGGAAGGGGAAGCTCTCGAAGAGCCCCACCGGCGTCGCCTCGGTCGTCTGGTTCAGGTTGGTGTCGTAGGCGAAGAGGGCGATCGTGCTGTCTGCAGCAGAGGCCACATCCTCGGTCGCGATGTTGGTGCCGTTCAAGGTGAGGGTATCGCGACCGGCGAGGAAGGCGCCATCGCCCCCGAAAACGACAACCGTGCTGGCCCGATCGTCGAACTTCACGGCAGTCAGGAAGGAGGCCGCGAGGCTTCCGGGGCCGGGGAAGGTGCGGAGATAGACCAGACCGGCAGAGCGCTCAAAGGGGCGCCGGAAGTAGCGGACGGGGATGGCGCGCCGGTCGGCGGGCCAGACCTCAAACTCGTAGAAGGTGTCGCGGGCGCCGATGAAGGGGCCAAAGGTGCCCTCCTCGCCGACCAGGAAGCGGGCCGCAGGGAGCGGAGTCAAGCGCAGGCCAGTCGCGGCATCCACCTCGTAGATCGACACCGAAGCGCCGACCGTGGGCCTGTTCTCACCAAGCGAGACAACCTTGCCAGAGATGTAGGGGACGGGCTCGTCGGTGGCCTCCAGCGTGGCGGGCGCTGCGCCGCGGAAGAAGGTGTAGAGCTCCGCAAAGGAGGCCGGAGCGGTGGCGACCGCGTAGTGGTCAAGCTCGTCGAGCACCGTGTTGGTCGCGCCCGGGATATCGGCCCTGTCTGTCACCACGAGGTCGGCAGGCGAGGTGAGCTGGAGCGTCTCGACCCCCGAACCTTCGGGACCGGGCAGCGCAGCCTTCACCACGCTGGCGATGTGGGCATAGTGGGCGACCTTGGCTGCGCGGGCCGGGTTGGCGAGGTAGTCGTAGCCGATACCTCCGCCCGCAGAGTGGCCGACGAGGTCGACCTGCGTCGCACCGCTCGCCGCGATCGCGCGGTCGATAAGGGCATCGAGGTCGTTCAGCGTCGAGGGGGTGCGGGTTACCGTGTTCCAGTCGAAGGCAAAGAGGAGATCGGCGCAGTAGCCGTTGGAGGCAAACCTGCGGGCAAAGCTCTCCCAGGTGTCACCCGAGGCCAGAAAGCCATGCACAAAGACAATCGGGTTGAGCGTCCGATCACAGTCGGAGGCGGGGAAGCGGCTCGCGGGGCTCTCGTAGAGCGGCGCTTCTGGCGGCTGGTAGGCTACGGTCCCCGAGCCCGAACCTTCGCCAGAACCCTCGCCAGAGCCAGAACCCTCGCCCGAATCGGTATCGGCAGTTTGTGCCGGCTTGGCCTCGTCGGCGCAGCCGGTCAGGGCCAGGCCGAGCAGCAGCGTGAGGGCGAAGCGGATCACCGGACGACCGGGCTGCTACCTTCGCTGCCCTGCGCGAAGTAGGGCTTCTCGCCGGCCTCGTGGTCGGTCACATCGACCACCTGGGTGATCTCGGGGAGCTCCTCGCGGATCAGCCGCTCTATGCCGTTCGTGAGGGTGGCATTGGAGCTCGAGCAGCCCTGGCAGCCGCCGGAGAGGCGGATGTAGGCCACCGAATTGACGAGGTCGACGAGGTGGACCTCGCCCCCATGGCTGGCGACGGCGGGGTTGATCTGTTCGATGATGAGCTTCTGGATGCGGCGGCGCATGGGACTCTCCTGATTGGGTCGGACGTGTGGCGCCCCTTTGCACACCAGAGCGGTAGCGCGCAAGGCGGGCGCGCTCGACAGCGGGTCGCACCCTGTTCTAGGAGGCGCCATGCAGCGCACCCTCCCCTTCGACTTCCTCGACAAGGTCTGCTTCGCGGCGACCGAGGCCGCGCAGGGCACCTCCAACGCTCCTACCTGGGAGCTGGTGCTCGAAGGCCACCTCCCGACGCCGGCGCTGCAGGAGGCGCTCCGGCTGCTGGCGCTCCGCTTCCCGCTGCTGACTGCCACGGTCGCGCCGTCCGAGGGCGACGCTACCACCGCCAAGCGCTGGGGCTGGCTGCTGCGCGATGCAGAGATCCCGTTTGAGCAGGTCGATGTGGCCGACGATGCGGCGCTCACCGCACTTCGCCACCAGCTCTGCGACCGGTTTATCGACCTCACCAAGGAGGGCGGTTTCGAGGTGGTGCTCGCTACAATGCCGCAGGGGCAACGGCTCTTCGTGAAGCAGCATCACGGGCTGGCCGACGGACGCGCCATGCTGACGCTGCTGACGGAGCTGGCAGCCTTCATCCGGGCCGCTGAGAGGGGAGAGGCTGTCGCAGTCGCTGCGCCCTACCCTCGCCGC
>JBIIFW010000288.1:0-3939 GCA_044236985.1 Bradymonadia bacterium
GGCGAGCCGGGCCTCGATGATGGCCTCGAGGCCGCTGAAGGCGCCGCCGCAGATGAAGAGAATGTTGGTGGTGTCGATGCGCAGGAACTCCTGCTGCGGATGCTTGCGGCCACCCTTGGGCGGCACGTGGGCGACGGTGCCCTCGAGCATCTTGAGCATGGACTGCTGCACCCCCTCGCCCGACACGTCGCGGGTGATGCTGGGGTTCTCGCTCTTGCGGGCAATCTTGTCGATCTCGTCGATGTAGACGATGCCCTTCTGGGCCCGTTCGATGTCGCCGCCGGCAGACTGCAGCAGCGAGACCAGGATGTTCTCCACATCTTCGCCCACGTAGCCGGCCTCGGTGAGCGAGGTGGCATCCGCGATGGCGAAGGGGACGTTGAGGAGACGGGCGAGCGTCTGCGCGAGCAGCGTCTTGCCGCTCCCCGTGGGGCCAACGAGGAGGATGTTGGTCTTCTCGAGCTCCACCTCGCGGCTCTTCGGCGCGGAGATGCGCTTGTAGTGGTTGTGGACGGCGACCGAGAGCACCCGCTTGGCCTGCTCCTGCCCGATGACGTAGGGGTCGAGCGAGGCCTTGATCTCGGCCGGCGTCGGGTAGTCCCGCGTGACAGGCCGGCTCTCATCATGGGCAGCGCGACGCGCCGCGATGGTGGCGACGCACTCATCGCAGATGTAGACGCTCGGTCCTGCGATGAGCTTCCTCACCTGCCCCTGGCCCTTCTTGCAGAAGGAGCAGGTGCGGATGGCCGCACGTTCGTTTCTGGGCTTGCTCAAACGGTGCCTCAGGTGCGGGCGTTTCGGACCATGACTTCGTCGATGAGTCCGTACTCTTTCGCCTCGTAGGCGCCCATGAAGTAGTCGCGGTCGGTGTCGCGACGAATCTTCTCGTGGCTCTGGCCAGAGTGCTTGACGAGGATGTCGTTCAGCTGCTCGCGGAGCTTGAGGATTTCGCGGGCCTGGATGTCGATGTCCGAGGCCTGGCCCTGTGCACCACCGAGCGGCTGGTGGATGAGGATACGGCTGTTGGGGAGCGCATAGCGCATGCCCTTCTCGCCACCCGAGAGCAGGAGCGCGCCCATGCTGGCGGCCTGTCCGACGCAGATGGTCGAGACCTTGGGCTTGATGTACTGCATGGTGTCGTAGATGGCGAGGCCAGCCGTCACCGAGCCACCCGGCGAGTTGATGTAGAGGTAGACATCGCGCTCAGGGTCTTCGCTCTCGAGGAAGAGGAGCTGGGCGACGATGACGTTGGCGACCGAGTCGTTGACGGGGGTGCCGAGGAAGACGATGCGGTCCTTGAGGAGCCGCGAATAGATGTCCCAGGAACGCTCGCCGCGGGTGCTCTGCTCAATCACGAAAGGGATGGTCATGACGCTCTCTTGAAAGGGGGGCTCGCTCTCTTAAGCACCCTCGCCAGAAGCGCTATCCGCAATCGGCGCGGGGGCGGCAGGCGCGAGCGAATCGACCTCTTCGATGACCGCGGTCTCGAGGAGAAGGTCGATGATGCGGCCGCGCTGAATCTGCGAGGCGAGCAGGAGGCGACGGTCGTCGGAGGCGTAAGAGGCCTTGATCTCGGCGAGCGAGCGGCCAGTCTCTGCGGCCTCCTTCTCCATGCCGGCGTTGAGGTCCTCTTCCGTAATCTTCATGCCGAGGTTGAGCGAGATCTCGTTGATGACGAGGTTCTCGCGCATCACGCGGGTGACCATGTTGTGCATCGCGGGGTAGGCGTTGCGGGCCATCTTCTCGAGCTGGCTGCGGTCGCTGTCGCCGAAGATCTGGCGGGCGCGGTTGGTGGCCTCTTGCGAGGCGGCGCGGCCGAGGTGGTTGGCGGGGAGCTCCATGGTCACGTTGGCGGCGAGCTCAGCGATGATGGCGCTGCGCATCTGCTCGACGGAGCGCTTCTCGCCCTCGGCCATCAGGCGGGCCTCGATGTTGGCGCGGAGCTCGGCGAGGGTGTTCGCCTCGCCCGAGGCGGCGGCGAGTGCATCGTCTATGGCGGGGATGACCCGCTTCTTGATCTCGTTGCAGGTGACGGCGAGGCGGAGCTCCTTGCCGGCGAGCTCCTTGATGGGAGCGTCGGGGGCGAGCGTGAAGGAGACCTCGCGGGTCTCGCCACGGGCCATGCCGGTGAGGCCGGTGAGGAAGGCGGGGAGGAGGTTGGGCGTACCGAGATCGATCTCCTCCTCTTCGCGGACAATCTGGCTGGCGATGGCGTTGCCGATGCCGCGGTAGGAGACGATGACGATGGAGTCGGACTCGACGACAGCGCTCTCTTCGACGGGGACGATCTCGGTGTTGGCGGCCTGGAGCTTGTTGAGCTCACCGTCGATGGCCTCGGCGGCCACGGTGGGGCGGAGCTTGCGCACCTTGCGACCCGCGGTCTCGGGGAGCTGGAGGCCGGTGGGGAAGAACTCGGCGATGAAGGAGAAGGAGAGGTCGGACTTGCCGTCGACGCCATCGAGAATCTTCATCTCGAAGAAGCCGACTGCGCCTGCCAGCTCGGGCGAGGAGCCGGCAATCTCTTGGAAGCGGGCATCGACGGCGCTGTTGATGGCATCGCGGAGGGCGTCGTCGCCATGCTTGGCGCGGACGGCGGGGAGGGGGGCCTTGCCAGGGCGGAAGCCGTTGATTTTGACCTTGCCCGCGAGCTGCTGGAGCTTCTTGTCGGACTCGCGGCGGATGACGGCGGCCTCGACCTTTGCGGTGATAAGCTTGGAGACGGAGGACTGCTCGACGATTTCAACGCTCATGTAGACACCAATGCGTGATGGCAGGAGGGTACCTTTGGGCCGCCCCGTGGAGGCCAGAAGGGGCAGAATTCCTAGGTTCCCGCGCCAGAATGGTCAACAAGGAAATCCGGTCCCAGCCGTTGTTGGCGAGGGGCCGGAGTGGCTGCCGATGGGTGGCAGCGGTAGGGGTGAAGTGCGAGCGGCGGGACTCGAACCCGCACGGGTTACCCCATTGGATCCTAAGTCCAACGCGTCTGCCAATTTCGCCACGCTCGCGGCGACGGAGAGTAGTGCGCCCAGAAGGACTTGAACCTTCAACAAACGGATTAAGAGTCCGCTGCTCTGCCAGTTGAGCTATGGGCGCTCAGTGCGGCCGTAAGACCGCGACAGGGGGGCGCTCTTAGCCGTGGAGGTGGGGAGGGTCAAGAGGAAAGTGGGCGGGCGGCACATCGGTGTCGCTCGTTTGAACATCGCGCGCCCTGTCGGCGCGACGATTTCTCCCCGCTCCAAGAATCTACACCGACCCCCGCAACAACGGGCCGCAGACGCCGATAACCGATCATCACCCTCGTGAGGTCACATGTCGCGCCCACCCTTCCCCCCGTTTCCACCTCCGCCTCCAACCCCACCTCCCCTCCCACCTCGAGCCGAACACAACCACCTCGAGCGGCGGAGCGTCACTGTCATGCGTGCAGCCCTGCCTGCAGACGCGCTGCACGAGCAACATGTGGTGCCCCGCAATAGCCTCTTCATCGACCTCGTCGTATGGGGCGCCGCCGCCGATTCTCCCGTCTGGGGCCCCTTCCGCCCCTTCTTCGCAGGCCACCACGTCGCGGTCGAGTTCTGTAGCGGCCACCTGAGCCTCGATATGCTCAACAGCTACTTCGCCAAAGCGCAGCTGGTGAACTCCGAAGGCACGCTTCCCGGCGAGGCCCGCCTCTTCATCCTCTGCAACCATAGACCGGAGGCCCGCCTCCGAGAACTCGCGCGCTTTGTGACGCCCGGCCCCGTCGCCGGTTCGTGGTGCATCGACCTCGGCGCGGCCGGTCAGGCCATCATCGCGGTGGCCACCGAACTGCCCGTCGCGCCCGGCACAACCGTGCTGCGACTCACCGCCCCCAAGACCTCGCATGCCGAGCATTTCCAACGTCTTGATGACATCTTGACCGACCCGACGTTGTCCGACAAACTGCAAAGAATCATCCTGAAG
>JBIIFW010000289.1:0-3936 GCA_044236985.1 Bradymonadia bacterium
CGGCAAGATTCGCCTGTCGCGCAAGGAGGCCCTGGGCAAGACCCCGACGGTGGCCGTCACCAAGACCCTCGACAACTAATCCTCTTCGGAGGACTGTGGCGCCGCACCACCCGAGAGGGGGCGCGGCGCTTCCGCTTTTTGGTGCCGCGAAGCCAAAAACGAAGAGGCCCGCAGCGAACCGCGGGCCTCGTCAGTCGGTCTGGCCAGACTCCCCGTTAGGGAGCCTTGGGCGCTGCCGGGGCCTCGGGGGCAGCCGGCGAAGCGGGGACCACCTTCACGCCGGGCAGTGCGGCCTGCGGGTTGGCCTGCAGCTTCGCACCCGGGGGGAGACCCATGGGCTTGGGGGCTGCGGCGCCTGAGCCGGCGGGCTCCACGGCGGGCTCGGTCTCAAGGCCCCATGCAGCCTCAGTGTACTCGACCTTGGCCTTCTGCTGAAGCTCGTTCACGAGCTCCATGCGGAGGCGGTCCCGGCGCCGACGACGGAGGGGCTCGTAAATAATGTCGCGGACCTCATCCATGTCGCGCACGCCGGCCTGGCGGTGGTCGCGCACCTGAAAGATCTCGTAGCCGAGCTGGGTCTTGATGGGCGCGGTGACCGTGTTCTTGGCGGCCTTGAAGATGGCGGCTTCTACGCCATCGTTGACGAACTGCTGACGGCGGCCCTTGACCACCCAGCCGAGGTCTCCGCCGCGCGACTTGTCGGCCATCTCGCTGACCTCCTGTGCAACCTTGGCGAAGTCTTCCTTGCCGGAGGTGACGCGGGTGCGAATCTGGGTGATGCGGTCGAGGCCCTCCTTGTCGGAGGCCGGGTCGGCGCTGTTCTTGAGGCGGATGGTGATGCGGCTGGCCAGCACGCGCTCACCCTCGTTCCAGCGCTCCTTGTTCTGCTCGTAGAACTCGCCGAGCTCCTTGTCGTCGGGCTCGAGCGTGCCGCGCAGGGCGAGCACCTTGTCGACGAGGAGCTCCTGACGCTTCTCCGCGTAGTACTCCTCCTTGGTCTGCTTGTGGCTGGTGAGGAAGTGGCCGAACTGCTGCTCGTTCTCGAAGACGATGCCCAGCTCCTTCTTGATGGCGGCCTCGACCTCAGCGTCGGTGACCTCAGCCTTCTGGGTGCTGACATGCTGCGCGACGAGTGCGTCCTGCACGGCCTTTTGCACGATGCGCCTGCGGCGCTGGTTGCGCCACCGCTCGCTGGTGGCGCGCTGCTCGGGCATCTTCGCGTAGCGCTCCAGAATCTCCGCCATCTCCGCATCGAGCTGAGCGCGGGTAAAGACAACCTTGCCATCGATGGTGGCACAAGCCGCTGCAGTCGCAGCAGCGCCCGAGCCGGCGGCCGAAGCAGCGCCCGAGCCCGAGCCCTCCGCGGTGGCCTCGGTCGTCTTCTTGCCGCACGCAACCATCTCCAGACCCGCCGTAGAGACGACGAGTGTCGCGATCAACGTACCCTTGCCAAAGCGATTCCATCCCATGTTTCAACTCTCCAAGATTGAAAGTAGCGGCCTCAATGAGGCGACCCAAACGCGAACATCTGTGCCTCTATTCCGCGTGAAGGTGGCGCGCAAGCAGGAAGCGTGAAGGCGGCAATACCCGCCTGCGTTGACAGCGCGCGGGAGCCCGCCGTATAGCCGCGACGCCGGTCTGTGAGGCCGACGTAACCTTGTACGGAGACCCCATGCGACTCTCTCGTTGGATTTCGAGCTTCGGCCTGCTCTCGGTAATGGCCCTTTCCGATGGCTGTGCACCCGCCAAGGACTGGACCAGCCCCGAGTACATTGCCAATCAGGTCAAGGAGGGGGACGAGCGCGCCTTTGCCGAGCTTGCTCGCCTTACGCCGGAGCAGCAGAAGGCGCTCGTGCCGGCCCTGATCGAGGCCTATAACACCGGCAAGAAGCCGCAGCGGGCCATCGAAGCGCTCGCCAGCATCGGCGACCCAGCGGCGAAGGAGGCTTTGGGCGCTGCACTCACCCAGTCCGACGACATGCTTGCCGGCCTCGCTGCGCGCGGCCTCGGCAACATCGGCGATAAGGGCAGTGCCGCTGCGATTGCAAAGCGGCTCGGCGAGGTCACCACCGACGAGGCCTACCCGGCCTTCTTTGAGGCGCTCTCCAAGCTGCCCATCGACGCCGCCGCCGACGCACTCTCCGCAGTGCTCATGCGCCCCGCCTCGAAGATTGGCGGAGCCGGCTCGGTTCGCCTCGGCTGCAGGGCGCTGGGCGAGACCTCCGCGCCCACCGATGTCATCCTCGACGCGCTCGTCTTCGGCCTGGTGAACTTCACGCCGACCCCCTTCAAGGATCCGATGCCCGACTGCGAGCTCGCGCTCCTCAAGCTCAAGGATGCCGCCATCCCCAAGTTGGTCGAGCTCTTCGAGGGGAAGAATGCCAAGGTCAACGACCACCTCAAGGTGCTCAGCTACCCCGCCGTCACCGGCCAGCTCCGCGCTGCTGCCGTGCTCGCCCACAGCCAGAATCCGGCGGCCATCAAGGCGATCACCCAGTTTGTCTCGAAGCCCCACCCCATCCCGACCGCCGAACTCGCAGCCATGCCGATCGCGGATCAGCAGAACTTCTATGCCAACAGCGGCCAGATGTTCGATCAGGCGGCGAAGGCACTCGGCGCGGCCGGCGGCCCGGAGAACCTCGCCACCCTTCGCAAGCTTGAGAACGCGAGCGAGGGCAGCCTCCTCGCCAACTTCTCGGAGTGGTTCGCCCTCTCCGATGGCGCCGAGGTTGGCCTCCGCCAGTCGGTGCACGAGAGCCTCGCAGTGATTGGCGATGCTTCTGACCGCAAGCTCCTCTGGGACCGCGCCACAGCCGGCACCGTCGGTCGCGGCGGCGACAACACGGCCGGCCTGCTGCGCACCAACGCGCTGCACTACCTCGGCCGCACGGCGCGTCCGGGTGAGCGGGCCAACTTCGCCAAGGTCTTCGCGGCGCAGACCAAGTTCAAGTCCAGCTTCGCCCCTGACGAGGTCTACTTCGTCCTCGCCGACAAGTGTCAGGATGATGTTGGCTGCTACACGGCTGCCTTCAAGGACCCGGCAGCGACGCTTCAGGACCCGGCCTTCGCCACCGTCCTTTCGGGCATCGAGGATGCCAAGAAGGACGCCTTCATGTCGACCGCGACTTCCAACATCCGCGCGGCCGGCATCTGGCAGCTCGCCATCCGCCTCGGCGCCAACGAGGCCGCCATCTCGGCGCTCCTCGATAACTTGAACATCGACAACATGGAGGCCCGGTCGGAGATCGCTGCGACCCTCCTCTTCGTCGACAAGTTCCCCGCCGACGCGAAGACGAAGATTGAAGCCTCCATCGCTGCCGATCCCACCGCAGCCAACGCGCAGGGTCTCAAGGAGACGCGCCACGGCTACCGCCTCATCGTGGCCACCCGGCTCTAGGCCGACGCGCCTTCGCAGGCGCCGCTGAAACAACAAACCCGCCCGGCAATGCCGAGGCGGGTTTTGTCTTTGCGAGGTCCTGGCGGGTGCAGAACCGCAGGTCTGACTAGTTGCGTGCCTGCAGCATCTCGCGGGCATACTCGCGGGCGCGGGCGATCTCGTCGAGCATCTCCTCTTCGTCGGCGTATTCGCGGAGTGCCGTCTCGTGCGCCTTCTCGAGCACCTCTAGCGCGTCGGCGAACCGGGCGCAGGAGATCAGGTCGAGGCCGATGGTAAGGACGAAGGCAGGGTCTTCCTCGTTGGCGTCGATCATCTCTTGGAAGCGGCGAAGACCTTCGTCCACCTGACCTTCCATGATGCAGAGCGAGGCCTCGAACCGGGGACGAACGCTGTCATCCGTGGGGTTGAGCCGATCGACCGTGGGAAGCAGCGCCCGCGCTTCGGCGTAACGCTCTTCGATGAAGAGGTCGTTGATCAGCTCGAGCGCGATCTCGCCGTAGTCGAGCGCGGGGTGGCTCGCCGACCCCATCACCAGCTCG
>JBIIFW010000033.1:0-14034 GCA_044236985.1 Bradymonadia bacterium
GAAGCTCTTTGCGGTGGCGAACCAGCTCAAGGCGGGCGTTATCTGGGGCAACAGCTTCAACCGCTTCGACGCGACGAGCCCGTTTGGCGGATTCAAGGAGAGCGGCTTCGGCCGCGAGGGCGGCCGTCAGGGTCTGCTCCCCTACCTCGAGGTGCGCGGATGAAGAAACCGGCACAGATGAACATGCGACTGACCGTCGCCAAGACCTACAAGCTCTTCATCGGTGGCGCCTTTCCGCGCACCGAGTCGGGCCGTTCCGTGGCACTCCGCAACCGTTCGGGGGAATTTGTGGCCAACGCATCTCGCGCATCGCGCAAAGACCTCAAAGAGGCTGTTGTGGCCGCTCGCAAGGCCGCAGAGGGCTGGGCCGGCCGGACCGCCTACCTCCGCAGCCAGATCCTCTACCGGGCCGCCGAGATGATGGAGAGCCGTCGCGAATCACTGACGGCGACGCTGGTGAAGGCGCACGGCAAGACGGCGAAGGCGGCGGAGGCGGAGGTGAATGCCTCCATCGATCGACTGGTCTGGTATGCGGGTTGGTGCGACAAGTTGACGCAGGTGCTGGGCAACCAGAACCCGGTCGCCGGACCCTTCTTCAACATGAGTTCGCCCGAAGCGACGGGCCTGGTGGTGCTGTTTGCGGGCGAGAGCTCGCCGCTGCTCGGCCTGGTCTCGATCGTTGCGCCGGCCATCTGCAGCGGCAACGCTGTGGTAGCCTGCTCGCCCATCGCGCACGCGCCGATCGTCCTCGACTTTGCCGAGGTGCTGGCGACGAGCGACCTGCCGGCCGGTGTTGTGAACCTGCTCACGGGCAACCGACAGGAGCTCTTGCTGACTGCTGCGACCCACCGCGACATCGACGCCATCGGTGCGGTCGGGCTCTCCATGGAGGAGCAGGTGCTGCTCGAAGGCGGCGCCTCGGCAACCATCAAGCGGGTCTGGCTCGACACAGACCGTACCTCGACGGCCTGGGCGCTCGCTGACCATCAGAGCCTCTACCGGATCACTCCCTTCCTCGAGGTCAAGACCTCGTGGCACCCCATGGGTCTCTAATGCTGGCGAACATTCCCTTCTTCGAAACCTCGCCCATCGTCCTCATCAAGGATGTGATCGAGATTCATGTCTTCGGCATCCTCGTCGGCATCGGCGTGGTGCTGGGCACCTGGCTGGCGCAGAAGCGTGCAACCGAGAAGAACCTTTCGCCTGTGGTCGTCGGTGACCTCGGCCTCTGGCTGGTCATCACTGGCTTCATCATGGCGCATCAGGTGAGCCTCTTTGCCTACTACCCCGAGCGGGTCTTCGGGCCGGATGGGAGCTGGCTGGAGGTGTTCAAGATTTCGTCCGGCATCTCGTCGTTCGGCGGCTTCCTGGGTGCAGCGATGGGCATGCTCTGGTTCTTCAACGTGGAGCGCATCGTGATCATCCCGAAGATGCTGGAGTTCCGCGGCGGCAAGGGGCGCCCCGTGCTCAAGTATCTGGATGTGATGGCCTACGGGTTCACGGCAGGTTGGTTCTTTGGGCGCATGGGCTGCTTCTCGGCGCATGACCATGTTGGTCTGGCCTCTGCGTCGGCGCTTGCGGTGAACTTCCCGGACGGCTGGCGCGAGGGAGTGCCCGCCATTGCAGGCTACGGTGCACCCGGCTTCACGCCCCGGTTCGACCTTGGCTTCCTCGAGATGTGGTACCCCGCAGTGCTCTACCTCTTCTTCCGCTTCTGGGCCGACAGGCAGACGGGGCTCCGTCCGGGCTGGTATGCAGCCATCTTTATCCTCTTCTACGCACCCGTCCGCTTCTACCTCGACACGCTCCGCGCGATCGACATCGATGGTGCAGACAAGCGCTACCTTGCCGACCTCGTCTCGCCCGGCATCACGCCCGGCCAGTTCGGTGCCGTCGCGGTGCTCCTCCTCGGTTTGGTGATCTGGGTGCTGGGCGGCATCCGCGCCAAAGACGCTGCCTACATGGCGCAGCTGGATCGTGACGACCCGACGGACGCCATCAAGGGCTGACAGCCCTTCCCCCTGCTCGGCGCGACGGCTAGTCGCCCTTGCCACGCACTCACCGCCCCGATGTATCCATGACCGTCGTTCAAGACAGCCTCGCCCCCGGACTCCTCGTCGCGGCGCCCTCGATGCAAGACCCCGACTTTGCGGAGGCCGTTATCCTGCTCGCCGAATCGAGCGAGGATGGCGCGGTAGGCTTTGTGCTGAACCGGCAGTCGCCCTTCTCGATGAAAGATTTGGCCGAGGACCTGTCGCTGAAGCTGCAGCTGCACCACGAGGGGCAGCCGGTCTACCGGGGTGGCCCTGTCTCTCCGGAGCGCGGCTGGGTGCTCTTCCGTGGCGAGAGCGAGGATGCGACGGCGGAACAGGAGCATGTGTTTGCGGTCGAGGGCGAGATTCGTATCGCTGCGACGCTCGAGGTGCTGGGACGGTTCCTGCAGCCTGAGACGGAGCAGCCCTTCCGGCTGCTGCTCGGCTACGCCGGATGGGGGCCTGGGCAGCTCGAGGGTGAGATCCACCGGGGCGACTGGATCCCGATGGAGGTGGACGACTCGCTGGTCTTTGATGCCGACACTGCGGCGCTCTGGCGCAAGGCGCTCGACCGTTTGGGACTGCATCCGGGCGGGTTCATGGTCGGGCCCGGCGGAAAGGCGTGAGCATCGCTGAAGAGTCTCTGTTGTGGCCCGTCTGCTGATTCGTAACCCGTCCCGACGAGGATGTCTCATGGTCCGACGAAACCTCTTTCTGCTCTTCGCGCTGGCCGCCGTCATGGTGGCTGCGCTGCTCGGACGGGCCCCCGCGGCGGTGGGTGCAGGCGACAGCGCTGAGCCGACCTCGCTCATCTTGTTGCCCTTCCGCGGCGACGACGCGACGCGCAGTGCGCTGGGCGTAGGCAAGCGCATCTTCGAGGCGCGGGTGACGGCAACGGGCCGGTTCGGCTTCATCGGCGATCAGGAGTCGCAGAACCTCTTCGATGCATCGCGCAACCAGGTGGGCGTGTCGCCCGAGGCGCAGCGCGAGGCTGACCTTGCGGCGGCGCGCAGGAGCTATGCGAAGTTCGCGATCGGCCTTGCCGTCGAGCGGCTCGACAAGAACCAGTACCTCGCCTCGCTGCAGGTCTGGGATCCTGCGGGCAACGCGCTGCTGTTCACCGACAACGAGGTGGTGAGCGAGGCGAGCAGCGTGGGTGCGGCGGCGCGGGTGGGACTCGATGCGCTGGCGAAGCGATTCCTGGTGTCGCCCGTGGTGCTGGGGCTTGCGGCGCCCGACGCGGCCGGGCTCGGGCGGCTCGATGTGCTCGATGTGCAGCCGGCTGGGCTCGAGGTGTTTGTGAACGGCAAGCGGGTGGGCACCGGTCCCGCGCAGCTGACGGGGCTCCCCGTTGGCACGGTGGCTGTGGAGCTCCGCGCGGTGGGGTTCGCGCCCTATGCAACGACGCTGGAGCTGTCGGCCGCCGAGGTGACGACGCTGCGGGGCGTGCGGCTATCGCCTGCCGATGTGACAATCGAGATCCGGGCCAACCTAGACGGCGCCGCGATTGTGGTTGATGGCGCACAGCTCGGCGTGACGGCTGCGGGCAAGACGGTGGCAGTGCAGATCATCTCGACGGCTCGGCAGCTCAAGCTGGTGAAGTCCGGTTTCAGGACGGTCACCGAGCCGCTCAACCTGCTCGGCTCAACGATGCGCCGGTTCGACATCAACATGGAGGTCTATGCGGGTCCCGACGGTCGGTCGGTAGAGACGGCTGACTGCACCCGATCGAGCGGGAAGGATGGGGCGCGTCTGTGCCGGGTACCCGCGGGCGACTTCATCATGGGAGCCTCGGGAGGCGCGGCGCGTGCGGACGAGAGTCCGCAGCGGACGGTGAGCCTGAGCCGGTCGTTCGACGCCTATGCGACGGAGGTGACGGTCGCGATGTATCGCAAGTGCGTCGAGGCTGGCGGCTGCAAGGCTCCGGGGCTTGAGATTCGGGGCTCCGCCGCGGAGCCGGCGCGTGAGAATGCGGTGGCAGCGGCCTGCAACTTCAATGCGCCTGGTCGCGGCGACGCTCCGATGAACTGCGTGAACCATCACGGCGCGGAGGCCTACTGCAGCTGGGCCGGCGGCGCGCTGCCGACCGAGGCGCAGTGGGAGTATGCAGCACGCGGCGCAGATGGTCGCCCGCTGCCGTGGGGCGCGACGCCTGCGGGTGCTGATGGCTGCGACTACGCCGGCTTTGCGGGCTGCAACGATACGCCGGCCGGTGGTTCGGCCGTGGGCGAGCATGCGCTCGGGCGCTCTCCGTTTGGCCTCAGCGACACGGCGGGGAACGTGGCCGAGTGGGTTCGCGACACCTACGAGTCGGGCGCCTATGCCACGCTGCCCAAGACAGACCCGCTCTCCGACACGGCGCTGAGCCGGCGGGTGGTGCGCGGCGGGAGTGCGCAGGAGTTTGCGACACGCTGGAGCGTTGCCTCCCGGTCGCGGCTGGATGCCAACGCCCGTGTCGCCCATGTTGGATTCCGCTGCGTTGTGGAGGCCCCATGAAGTCGCCGATTGTCAAACTGGGAATCTGGTCGCTCTGCTTGCTGATGAGCGGTGGCTGCGGCTCCATGCAGAACGCCTACGAGAACCATGTGCGCGACGAGATCCTCAACCGCGGCCAGTGGACCATGACGGTCGACGCGGGCGTGGGTCAGCGGGGGCTCGAGGGTCGGGTGACCGTGAGCGGCTGTGTCGACATGGAGGTGGAGGCGGCGCACGACGAGTTCGTGCCGATCAACCAGCCAGCGCCCACGCCGATACCCGCGGGGGGCTATGAGCCTGTGGCGCCCACGGTGCGGCCGGCTTGGACGCCACGGGCTGCGGGGCCGGCGGTTGCGCCTCAGGCTGCTCCCCCGGTTCGGGCGCCAAGCTATCAGCCGCCGCAGCCTGCCAAGCAGCCCACCTACCGCCCCACGACCGTGCCAGAGGCGAAGACGACGCCGGCGCCCCGCCGGAGCCCCGCTCCCGTGGTACAGCCAGCGCCTGTGCGAGGGCGTGAGGTGGAGGTTGCGCCAACCCGTCCGGCTGTGGCACCGACGAACACCACGCGGCCTGCTCCTGCGATGCAGCCTGCGCCCGCGCGTCCGGCTGCAACGCGACCGGCGGTGGCCGCTCCCGCGCCTGCAATGGGGCGCCCTGCCGCGCCTCCGCCGGCACCGTCTGTGACACCCGCGGCCCGCCCCGCTGCACCGCAGCCGCAGCGTGCAAGCCAGCCTGTCCCGCCGCCCGCGCCCGCTCGCCCCGCTCGCCCCGTTCAACCGGTCGCGAAGCCCACGCAGGGCGTCACGCTTCCGCGCGGTGGCGTGCCGCAGACATCGCCGCTGCAGGCCAGCCCGGCAGCCGCGCCCGTCAAGGGGGCGCCCGCGGTGGCACCTGTCGCACCCGCCGGCACGGGCCTCCGCAAGAACGGACGCCCGCGCATCAACCTGCCCGGCCAGCCAACCGTCCTCGAAGGCTCCGACGACACCTCGCTGCCGTCGCCCTTCCACGCCGGACTCACGCTGCCGATGCTTGCGGGAGGCACCGCGGAGGCTTCGCTCGAGAGCGAAGGGGCTTCAACCGGGCTTCGTGCACAGAACGACAACAGCTGGGCTCAGCCCGAGACCGCTCCCGCCGCCGCGCCGCCTGCCGGCTTCACGGTGGTGCATGTGCCGGCCCGCTACGAGAACAAGTGTGACACCTGGGGCGCAGCAGGCGTGACCGTTCGGGTCAGCGTCGGGAATGTAGAGGCCTCCGCCACCACCGAGAAGGATGGCCGCTTCTACATCTCCGATGGCAACCAGCTGGCGCGGCTGCAGGCTGCCGGCGAGGCCGGCGTTGTGACTGCGACACTGCGCGGCCGCTCGGCGCAGGCTGCGCTCCGGCTCGGCGGTCTCAACGAGGTCGCTGCCTTCCAGATCCTCGACGCAATGACCCAGCCGAGCACCGAGGAGGTCATCGCCTTTGTGCAGGAATGGAAGGGCACCGACGCGGCGGCCTTGGCGGTTGACCGCTTCGGCGGGCAGGCCTGCGGCGAGTTCCGCACCGACTGGGATGAGATGATGGCGACCGCCGAGATGCAGCGCATCCTGGCGGTACAGAGCCGGTATCAGGGCGCGTGGAGCGAGGTCTTTTCGGAGCGCTGTTCCGCGGAGTTCTCCATGTTGCCAACACTCGAAGACATGGCGAGTGAGCTCGGGCTCCTCGGCACTCCTTAACAGGCAATCGGTATGGACCAGACTCGGAATCTCATCGTCGGAGGCGGCGCAAGCGGCCTCGCTTATGCGAACTTTCTCGAGGGCGACGACTACCTCGTCCTGGAGGCCGACAGCGAGCTCGGCGGCTACTGCAAAACGGTGGTTCAGGACGGCTTCGTCTGGGACTATTCGGGCCACTTCTTCCACTTCAAGAACCCGGACATTGAGCGCTACCTCCTCGACCGGATGCCGGCCGACGAGGTTTGCTCCATCCAGAAGCTGAGCAAGATTGTCTTCGGCGGGACCCGCATCGACTTCCCCTTCCAGAAGAACATTCACCAGCTCCCGCAGCAGGACTTCATCGACTGCCTCTACGACCTCTTCTTCAAAGAGGAGGCCTACGGCACGGGCAAGCCTGCCCATTTTGAGGAGATGCTCTACCGCAAGTTCGGCAAGGGCATCGCAGAGCGCTTCCTCATCCCCTACAACGAGAAGCTCTACGCCTGCTCGCTGAAGAAGCTCGACGTCGATGCGATGGGCCGCTTCTTCCCCTTTGCAGAGACGACCGACATCATCCGCAACTTCAAGAGGCCGGACAACGGCTCCTACAACGACCGCTTCACCTACCCGCGCGGTGGGGCAATCCAGTACATCCGGGCGCTCGCCCGCGACCTCGACCCCACCCGCATCTGCCTAGGCGAACGGCTCCTCTCGATTGATCTTGCGACCAAGGTGGCGACCACCAACCGGCGCCAGATCGCCTTCGAGCACCTCATCTCGTCGGCCCCATTCGACAAGCTCCTCGACATGGTCGGCTGGCAGCGTTCGACTCCTCTGAGCAGCAACAAGGTGCTGGTCTTTAACCTCGGCTTTGACCGCAAGGGTTGGGACGATGTGCACTGGGTCTACTTCCCGGAGCGGCAGTTCTCCTTCTACCGGGTGGGCTTCTACGACAACATCTTCGGCACCGACCGGATGAGCCTCTACGTGGAGCTCGGCTACCCCTCGGAGGCCGTCATCGATGTCGATGCGGCGCGCGCGCAGGTGCTCGAAGACCTCGCGAAGGCGGGCATCATCGCGGACCACCAGTTGGTTTCACACCACACTGTGACACTCGATCCGGCCTACGTGCACATCACACAGCAGAGCCAGTCGCTGGTTGCCCGCAGCCGTGCCGCGCTCGAGGCGCGCGGCGTGCATTCGGTGGGCCGGTATGGCGGTTGGACCTACTGCTCCATCGAAGACAACATCCTCGAGGCGCGTGCGCTCGCGCAGACGTTGGCGGTCGCGCACGGCCGGCGGCCCATCGACGGCTGACACAGCGCGCTATCGCAGTGCGGGCCGAGTAGCCTGCCGCGGGGTTGCGGAGCGTAGGGGGCGGAGATAAGACTTCGCACCCCACGATCCGGGCTCCTTTGGGGGCTTCACCGACGATGTGTGCGCCATGACCATCTCTTCGATCATCGACTTCACCGACGCCTCGATTCCTACCCCGATCAAGGCCCCGGTTGCCCCCGAGCAGCTGAAGCACCGAGAGCTCCTCTCGGGTGAGTGGTGGCGCAAGGTGCCCGGTTACGCTGAGATCGACGAGGCCACCTTCCTCGATCACAAGTGGCAGGCGAAGAACTCCGTCACCAGCGCCAAGAAGCTGCGCGAAGTGGTGGGCGATCTCGCCACCGAGGCCTTCTACGCAGATGTGGAGGAGGGGCTCCGGCTCGCACCCATGAGCGTTCGCGTCTCGCCCTACCTCATGAGCATCATCGACTGGGCAGAGCCCTACGGCTGTCCCGTCCGGCGTCAGTTCATCGCGGTGGCGACGAGCCTCCGCGGCGACCACCCGAAGCTGGGCCTCGACTCGCTTCGTGAACAGGACGACGCGCCGACCCCGGGCCTGACCCACCGCTACGGCGACAAGGCCCTCTTCCTGCCGCTCGACACCTGCCCCGTCTACTGCCGCTTCTGCACCCGCTCCTACGCGATCGGCCTCGACACCGACCAGGTGGAGAAGGTTGCGCTGCGCCCCAACCGTGAGCGCTGGAAGACGGCCTTCGCCTACATCGCCTCGCGCCCCGAGCTCGAAGACATCGTCATCTCGGGTGGCGACGCCTACAACCTCCGGGCCGAGTGGATCCGCGAGATTGGCATGACGTTGCTCTCGTTGCCCAACGTGCGCCGCATGCGGTTCGCCACCAAGGGGCCGGCGGTCATGCCGCAGAAGCTGATCACCGACCACGAGTGGGTCGATGCGCTTACCGAGGTTGTCGAAGAGGGCCGCCGGCTCGGCAAGGATGTGATGCTGCACACCCACTTCAACTCGGCGCATGAGATCACCGAGCACTCGCGGCTCGGCATCCAGCGGCTGGTCGAGCGGGGCATCCACGTGCGGAACCAGACCGTGCTCCAGGCGGGCGTCAACGACACCGCCGAGGCGATGACGCTGCTGGTGAAGCGGCTCTCCTACATCAATGTGCATGCCTATTACGTCTACATGCACGACCTGGTGCCGATGGTCGAAGACCTGCGCACCTCGCTGGCGCAGGGAATGTGGTTGGAGAAGCAGGTGCGTGGTTCGGCGGCCGGCTTCAATACGCCGACCTTCGTCTGCGACGCCCCCGGCGGCGGTGGCAAGCGGGCGATCCACTCTGCAGAGTACTACGACCGTGTCACCGGCGTGTCGGTCTACACCGCGCCTGCGGTTCGCCCCAATGAGCTCTTCTACTACTTCGACCCCATTCACGCGCTGCCGGCCGAGGGCCAGGCCCGTTGGGCAGACGCGTCGGAGCATGACAAGATGATGGAGGAGGCGCGGCTCGGCGCCCTCGCCAACATCGAGCGGATGCGGCCCTAGCCGAGGCGGCGGCGGGTGCGGCGGGCGACCACCGCGACCGCTGCGAGGAGCTGCCAGAGCGCGAAGCCACCCGCTGCGGTGGAGCAGCCGCCTGAAGATGCGTTAGGCTCGCTGCGGCTGGTGTCTGCGCCGCCCTGAATCGTATCGACGGCGGTGTCGCGACCGGTATCCGTGAGCCCGGTATCGGCGGGCGTTGTATCGGCCGTCACGGTGTCGGCGGAGGTGTCGGCCACCTCGGTGTCTGCGGGCGTGGTGTCGGCCACCTCGGTGTCGGCCGGGGTTGTGTCGGCCGGGGTTGTGTCGGCAGCGCCTGTGTCGACCGGGGTTGTGTCGGCGACGCCCGTGTCGACCGGGGTTGTGTCGGCGATATCGGTGTCTGTGCCAGCATCGGCACCTGCATCGACGCCCGTGTCTTCGCCTGGCACATCGGGTCCGAAGAGCGGGTCGTCTTCGAAGTAGATCCCGCAGGCGGGGGCATCCTGGCGATCACCGTAGCGCTGCCACATGGCCGAGATCCAGCTGCCGGAGCCGAAGCCGATCATGGGGGCGTTGTTGCGGTAGGCACCCGACGACTGGTCGTAGGTCTCGCCCACCAGCATGAAGTTGGAGCGGGTCTGGTCGCCTACCCAGTCCTGCAGGAAGTCGGCGTAGTCGGGCAGTGCCATGCGGCGTGCCGCAATCGAAGCGCGCAGGTCGAGGAAGACCCACTCGACGGTGTCGTACTCGCTGCCGTAGGGCGAGAGACCGTGCGTGTCGCTGGCGTCGTCGGTGCGGAAGAGTCCGCGGCCCGACGGTACGGTGAGCTGCGCGCGGAGGCCGGCCAGCGTGGCGGTGGAGGTGGGGCCGTCGGGGCTGAAGAGGCCGAGCGAGATGGCATCAACGACGGAGGCATCCCAGTAGCCGGCGCCCGTCTGGAGCTCCTCGATGTTGGCGGCCAGCGCGCCGGAGGGGTCGCGCATGTTGCGGTAGATGGCCTGCCGCAGCGCCCTGCCTGCGAGCCGGTAGCGCTCCGCGTCGGCCGTCTCGCCGATGCTCTCCGCGAGGTCGCCGAGGTCGCAGAGGCCGCGTGCAGCGGTGAGAGAGGTGTAGGTGAAACGCTTGGCCTTGAAGTCGAGCCAGTGCACCTCCCAGATGGAGGAGTCGCCCCACATGACGCCGGTCTCAGGCTCCACGAGCCCCTCGATGACGTCGCCGATTCCATCCCGGACCTGCGGCCAGTTGTCGGAAACGAAGGCAAGGTCGCCGGAGCGGTCGGCGTAGTGCTTGAGGGCCCAGGCGTAGAGGCCAAAGCCGTCCCACTCGAAGTTGAAGTCGCCGTTGCAGGTGGTGTCGCTCTCTTCGAGTCCGAAGCCGTAGTAGCGGGTGAGCGAGAGCGCGTAGGGGCGGAGCGGGACGGTGGCGAGTTCACTGTAGGTACGATAGCGGTCGGCGTCGGCCTTGAGGTAGAAGTCGAGAGCATCGCGGGCCTCGGTCATCATGCCAGCATCCGACATACCGACGATGGCGTATGCACCGTCACGGACCCAGGGGTAGGCCCACTGGCCTGGGGGCAGGCTGGCGAGCACGGCGCCATATCCGTTGTGCGCGCGCTCCACGCCTGGCGGCGCGACCGCCGAGACGTTGTCGTCGATGCCGGTGTAGCGGGTCACGCCGCGGTCCACTTCGGGGCGGAGGAAGGTGGAGCGCTCGCGCACCTGCGAGATGCGGAGGATGGTCGCGCTGTGGCGGAAGACCGCCTCGTCGGGCAGCGTGATGCCCGGCGGGAGCGAGACGCTGTCCTGGAAGGTCTGCCAGAGGTCGAGCTCGTCGAGCCAGATCTGCGCAGCGCTCCGGCCCGCAATCCAGGCGGCGCCTCGGTCGGCAGTGGCCGCGACGGCGTCGGGGTTGGGGTCGTAGGTGACCAAGACGCCGACCCAGGCGCTTTCGCCTGCCGGGATGTCGGCGATGTCCCACTGAAAGGCGCCCGAGGAGCCCGTGGCCAGGCTCGAGGCGGTGGGCGGGAGCGGAAGGTCGCCGGCGCCGCTGTTGACCGCCTCGAAGAAGAGCGCGGGCGAGTGGGTCGTCCGGGTTGTAGGCTGCAGCGGCTGGCTCAGGACAAGGCCAGCGAACCCCTGCTCGAGCAGGCTGCCGTCGGCCTGGGTCGTGACCGTCTCGAACTCGGCGCCGATCTCCGAGCGGGGACCGGGCCGGCCGAAGCCGAGGTTGGGATTGACCAGGGCGTAGGCGCGCACCTGACCCGTGGCGGAGGTGCCGAGGTTCTGGACCTCGAGCAGCATCACGAAGCTCTTGGCCTCGAGGCCCCAGGGGGCAAAGACGCGGGTGCGGGTGGCGATTTCCATGCCAGCGGGCGTCTGCTCAACGCGGATGATGGGCGTTCCGCCAGCGAGGTCGGGGCGGTCGGGCGAGCTGTCGTAGCCCGTGGCGTCGAGGTCGGCGGGGGCGCTGTTCAGCCACTGGCTCTGGCCCCTGGCCTGGAGGCCGAAGTAGGCGTCTCGGAGCACATCGCGGGAGTAGACCACCTGCGGCTGGAAGCAGGCACCGCCCGGCGATGTGGGCAGCCAGAGCTCAGTGCCGTCGGCCTGCCAGCGGGGCTCCTCCGCGGCGTAGAGGTGGTCGCGGAGGTGATGGATGACGCCTGTCCGCGCATCGACAACCACACCCGTCTGACCGTTCGAACTGACGAGGTCGTACCAGCTCTGTGACGGCGCGACTGGGTCGGCGGCAGCGGGCGCGGCAGAGGCCATCCAGAGCAGCGCGCTCGACAGTGCAACAGCCATCCATTTTCTCATGCGAACGCTCCAAACAGGTGTTAGCCTCCGATAGCAATTCGACAGGTGGTTGCCAGCACCTCCTGCCCCGCACTTTCGGCATCGGTACATGTCCTCGACTTCGCAAGCCCTCTCATTCATGCAGGAGCATGTCCCGCTGGCCCCGCGTACGACGATGGGGGTCGGCGGTCCTGCCCGGTTCTTTGTGGAGGGTCTCGATGCGGCGCGGGTCGCCAAGGTCATCCGTCACGGACGAGAGCGCGGGTTGCCCACCTTCATGCTCGGCGGCGGGAGCAATCTCGTGGTCTCCGACGAGGGGTTCGACGGGCTGGTGGCCACGGTCGACGAGTTTGGCATCGACATCACCGAGGACCATCGCAGCCACCGGGTCCGGGTTGGCGCGGGGGTGGTCTGGGACGAGCTGGTGGCCTTCACCGTGGACGAGCGACTGACCGGGCTGGAGTGTCTGAGCGGCATCCCCGGCCGCGTGGGTGCTGCGCCGATCCAGAATATTGGCGCCTATGGTGCGGAGGCCGCCGACCGCATCATCGGCCTCTCTGCGATCGACCTGGTCACGGGCGACCGACGCTACTTTGACCACGCCGACTGTGGCTTCGGCTACCGGACGAGCATGTTCAAGAGCGGCGCGCGCGACCGCTACCTGGTGACCTCGGTCGACTTCAGGCTGTCGCGCAGCGCACCGTCGCAGCTCAACTACGAGGAGCTCCGCAAAGCCTTCGGCGGCCGCGAGAGCGTGAGTGATCTGACCGAGGTGCGAGAGACCGTGCTCCGCATCCGGGCCGGCAAGTCGATGGTCTACGACACCGAAGACCCCAACCATCGCAGCGCAGGCTCCTTCTTTGTGAACCCGATCGTCAGTGCTGAAGTGGCCGACAGCTGCGAGACCGCCGCGCGCGCGGCCGGCTTCGAAGGGACAATGCCCCGCTTCGCTGCCGATGGCGGCCGGGTGAAGCTCAGCGCGGGGTGGCTCATCGAGCGGGCCGGCTTCGAGCGGGGCTTCGCCTTTGGGCAGGCCCGCCTCTCTCCCAAGCATGCGCTCGCCATCGTCAACACGGGCAGTGCGCGCGCCGCAGATATTGTCGCGCTGGCCGGCTTTGTCCGTCGAGGCGTGCAGCGCGCCTTCGAGGTCACACTCGAACCCGAGGCCATCTTTCTCGGCTTCAACAAGCCCATCGACGAGCTACTCGCATGAGACGGAAAGAGAGGGCAGATCGCATCCGTGAACAGCTCGAGGCGCTCTACGGACAGCCTGCGATACCACTCGACCACACCGACCCCTTCACGCTGCTCGTCGCGGTGCTGCTCTCAGCGCAGACCACCGACAAGAAGGTGAACCAGATCACGCCGGAGCTCTTTCGCCGGGCTCCGACGCCCGCGGCGATGGCGGCGCTGACGGTCGAAGAGATTCGAGAGCTCATCCGTGAAGTTGGGCTCGCCCCACAGAAGGCGAAGGCGCTCAAGCGGACGGGCGAGCTGCTCGTCGAGCTGCACGGGAGCGTCGTGCCGCAGACCTTCGAGGAGCTCGAGGCGCTGCCCGGCGTGGGCCACAAGACGGCCTCGGTGGTGATGTGCCAGGCCTTCGGCTTTCCCGCCTTCCCTGTGGATACCCACATCCACCGGCTCGCGACCCGCTGGCGCCTTACAAGCGGCAAGAATGTGGAGACGACGGAGGCCGACCTCAAGCGGCTGTTCCCCATCGAGAGTTGGAACCGGCTCCACCTGCAGATCATCTACTTCGGCCGCGAGCACTGCCCTGCGCTGCGTCACGACCCTGCCGGTTGCCCTATCTGCTCGTGGGCCGCAGCACCGCCGAAACGGCCTACGAAAAGCTGAGGTCGCGGGCGCCGGGGAGCGTCATCACGAAGTCTCCGCCGAAGGCCGTTGCGGGCGTCACAGCGCCGGCAGCGACCGCGCCGCTTCGAACGCCACGGACGCAGGCGATGGCCGCGTCGGCGGTGAAGGTGTAGCCCTCCGGGACGATGAATCGACCCTGCACGACGCTACCCGCGGCGTTGCGCACCTCGCCCCAGACCTCCATGCGGGCGCTCTGTCGGGTATCGAGGTCGGGCCCCTTCACAAACTGCTCGACCGCCCACTTCAGCAGCAACTGCACCGGCTTCAGGCCGTAGAGCGGTTTGAAGAGGTCGTTGAGCCGCATGGCGGTGACGACAGAGGGCTTGAGCGCGAAGTAGGTC
>JBIIFW010000291.1:0-3903 GCA_044236985.1 Bradymonadia bacterium
AGCGACGCCGCCCGACTGCCGAAGCAGCCGCGCCATCGTCGGTGCGGCCTCGTCGGGCGCCGCGCCAATCGCACGGGTGAGCCGCAGCACAAACTCAGCGAGTCCACGGCCATCGAGGGGTAGCTGCTGCCCAGCGTTCTCCGCTCTGCGCGGCCCTGCTTGGGGCCGATGGTTGGGTCTTGCGCTCATCGTTCGCTCCCTTGCAGGCTGGCCCGGGTCGGCGCCCACCTTGTGACCCGCCCTTGCCGATGTTAGAGCCGCGGCGCAATCCCCATCTCCGCATGGGGCGGTGAAGGAGCAGCAATGGGCAGCGAGATTCGGAGCGTCGGCGTGGTCGGCGGCGGTCAGATGGGGACGGGGATCGCGCAGGTAGCGGCGCAGTCCGGTTTTCCCGTCATCCTGGTCGACAAGTCGGTAGCGACGCTGGAGCGCTCACAGGGGACGATGAAGAAGTCGCTCGCCCGCCTCGTTGCCAAGGGCACCCTGACAGAGGCTGCCGCCGCAGAGGCGCTCGCCCGCCTCACCTTCGAGACCAAACTCGACAGCCTTGCTGCCTGCGACCTCGTCATCGAGGCTGTGCCCGAGACCTTTGCGATCAAGGCTGCGGTGTTCGGCGCGCTCAACACCATCGCCAAGCCGGACGCCATCCTCGCCAGCAACACCTCCTCCATCTCTATCACCCGCATCGCCGCCGAGACGAACCGGCCAGCGCAGGTCATCGGCCTGCACTTCATGAACCCCGTCCCGATGATGAAGCTGGTCGAGGTCATCCGCGGAATCGCCACCTCAGACGAGACCGCTGAAGCGGTGAAGGGCTTTGCAACCGCGCTCGACAAGAGCACCATCGAGTCTTCGGACCTGCCCGGCTTCGTCGTCAACCGCATTCTCGTGCCCATGATCAACGAGGCCTGCTTCGCGCTCATGGAGGGCACCGCCTCGGTCGAAGACATCGACACCGCGATGAAGCTGGGCGCCAACCATCCGATGGGCCCCTTCGCCCTCGCCGACCTCATCGGCCTCGACGTCTGCCTCGCGATCATGGAGACGCTCCAGGCCGGCTTCGGCGACCCCAAGTACCGTCCCTGTCCGCTCCTCCGCACCTACGTCTCGGCCGGCTGGCTGGGCCGGAAGTCGGGACGCGGCTTTCACATCTACCAACCCTAAACCTCATCGAGCATCGCATGTCCTTCTCCGCCTTCGAGAACCTCCAGATCTCTGTAACCGACCGCATCGCCACGCTGACCGTGAGCCGTCACAAGGCGCTCAACGCCCTCAACGAACCCACGCTGCGTGAACTGCACACCGCCATCGCGGAGATTGCTGCGGCAGCCGCGGCAGGAACGGTCGGCGGCCTCATCATCACCGGCGAGGGCGAGAAGGCCTTCGTGGCCGGCGCCGACATCGCCATGATGAGCGGCCTTGCAAGCGACCGCGGCGAGGAGTTCGCCCACCTCGGCTCCGACGTCTTCGCCGCCATCGAAAACCTCACCATCCCCGTCATCGCGGCCGTCAACGGCTTCGCGCTCGGCGGCGGCTGCGAGCTCCTGCTCTGCTGCGACTTTGCCTACGCGGCGACCAACGCCAAGTTCGGCCAGCCCGAGGTCAACCTGGGCCTCATTTGCGGCTTCGGCGGCACGCAGCGGCTCCCGCGGAAGGTTGGCTACGGCCATGCGATGGAGCTCCTGATGACGGGTGCCGTCATCGGCGCAGACGAGGCGCTCCGCATCGGCCTCGTCAACCGGGTGCTCCCGCTCGAGGAGCTCATGCCGGCGGTCGTCAAGACGATGACCACCATCCTCTCCAAGGCGCCGCTCTCGGTCACCCGCTCCAAGCAGCTCGCGCAGCGCTCCTACGACCTCCCCATCGCCGAGGGTCTTGCGGAGGAGTGCGCGGTGTTCGGCGAGATCTTCGCCAGCCCCGATGCCAAAGAGGGCACGACCGCCTTCGTCGAGAAGCGCCCCGCCACCTTCAGCCACCAGCGCTGAACCCGATGGCCGCGGCCTCGCTCGCCTCGCTTGCCGCCGATGCCCGGGCAGGCGACCACCGGGCAACTGCCGCGCTCCTCCGCATCGCCGAACAGGGTGGCGCGGAGGCAGACCAGCTCGAGCGTGCGCTGCTCCCCGCGGCGCCGCCTCCCGCGCATCGCATCGGCGTAACCGGCGTCCCTGGGGCCGGGAAGTCCACGTTGGTGAGCCAGCTCGTCACCGCCTTTCGGCAGCGCGGCGCCCGTGTCGCGGTCGTAGCGGTTGACCCCTCTTCGCCCTTCACAGGGGGAGCCCTCCTCGGTGATCGCGTCCGCATGCAGCAACACGCCGAAGACCCGGGTGTCTTCATCCGATCCATGGCGACGCGCGGAAAGCTTGGCGGGTTGGCGCAGGCCACCAATGCCGTCGCCGATACGCTCGCCGCGCTCGGCT
The DNA here is from genome assembly GCA_044236985.1 of Bradymonadia bacterium. Classification (GTDB taxonomy): domain Bacteria; phylum Myxococcota_A; class Bradymonadia; order REDH01; family REDH01; genus CAIWGR01. Next base: position 2,418 of record JBIIFW010000291.1, read on the forward strand.
ACGACCCGGTCATCATCGAGACGGTCGGTGTCGGCCAGGACGAACTCGACATCGCAGCCGCCGCCCACACTACGCTGGTTGTCCTGGTCCCGACGCTCGGCGACGAGGTCCAGGGGCTCAAGGCGGGGCTCATGGAGATTGGCGATGCGATGGTGGTGAACAAGGCCGACCTCCCCTGCAGCGCAGCCTTTGTCCGCGACCTTCGGGCCACGCTGGCACTCCGCCGCGTCGGCGGGCAGCAGCCGCCGCCACTCTTCGCGACAACGGCCACAACGGGCGAGGGGATCGAGGAGCTTTGCGCCTGGCTCTTCGACCGAGACCAGGGGCGCGCAGGCTGGATGGCTGTGGGGGAGGCCCGGCGGAGGCGCTGGGCGCTGGACTCGGAGATTGCGGGGGCCATCCGGCGGCGCGTCGAGGCGCTGCTCGCGGCAGAGCCCGAACTCTGCGCGAAGGTGGAGCGGGGCGAGGTGGGACGGCACGAGGCGACCGAGCTGCTGCTAGGGCGAATCGGCTCCGATTGAGAGAGCAGGTTGCTTGCTCCGCCGCACCCGCATTGCTATCTCGCAGCGAGTCCGCCCATAGGTTCTCACAGGCCATCCGAAGGTTCTCACATGACTCGCTCCAAGCTCCGCCTGTTCCTGACCTCCTTTGCCGTCGCAGCCCTGATGGGCTCCGCAACCGGCTGCCGCGAGTGGCTCGACGACGGCCTCTCGGTGGCTGACGACGCGCTCCTCGTCGATTTCGACATCAGCCTCAACCTGCCCGGCGGCGTCACCGTACCCTACCCCGGTTCGGAAGCACTCAACGCGCTGCCGATTGATACCGACTCCGGCATCGTGAAGCTGCCCTTCGTGCCGACGCCGGCGCTGCCGATCAACATGATTGAGATCGACCCGACCGGCCAGCTAGAGCGCTTCAAGAACAACATCCGCTCCATCAAGATCAAGCGGATCACGGCAACGGTCACAGACAACACCTTTCCGACCGAGATTCAGCCGATTGCGATTCACATCGGCGAGTTCAACGAGAGTGTAGAGACCTCGCTGAAGGCGGCCGCCACCCCCATCATTCCGATCGGAACCAACCCGGTCGTGGACGCCACCATCGAGACGGCAAACCAGAACCCCATCGGGAACATTCTCAGCCTCCTGGCCTTCTCCATCACTACCCGCACGGCCGTGAAGAAGCCCGCCGGCGCCATCCCCGAGGGCGGCTCCTTCACCATGAAGTTCAAAATCGATATCACGATCACGGCGACCCCCATTCCGCAATGAACCGACTTCGCCTTTCGCTCCGCAGCGGCCTGCTTCTGGCGAGCCTCCTCCTCGTCCCCGCGCTGGCGACGGGGCTGCCCGACCCTGCCAAACCTGCGGCGACCCCGACGCCGAAGGCGGCTGCCGCTGCTCCGAAGGCAGCAGTGCCCGCACCCCCGCAGACCGGAGCTGCGCCTCCGGCGGCGCAGCCGACCATGGTCAATGCGGCCTCG
>JBIIFW010000037.1:0-13518 GCA_044236985.1 Bradymonadia bacterium
GTGGTGCCGGAGGTGAAGAGGATGTCGGAGAGGTCGCTGCCGGAGAGCGCCTCGTATCGCGCCTGTAGCGCTTCTGGGCTGCAGCCTGCAGCGCGGGTGCGGAAGCTGGCCCAGGACTCCACGCGGCCGGCGACGGCTGTGTCGTCGAAGGAGACGATGCGGCGCAGGTGGGGGAGCGAGGCGGTGCTCAGCATCGCGGGGTAGTCAGCGCCGAGGAAGCCGGCGGCGACGAAGGCGTGCGAGGCGCGGGAGGTCTCGGCGATGTAGGCGGCCTCGGCCTGCTTGAAGCGGGTGTTGAGCGGGATGACCGCGCCGCCCGCGAGCTGGACGCCGAGCGCGGCGACCATCCATTCGTGGCGGTTCTGGGCCCAGATGAGGGCGCGGTCTCCGTGGCCGAAGCCGTCGGCGATGAGGGCAGCAGCAACCTCAACGGTGGCAGCCCAGAGCTCGGCACGGGTGAGGACGAGGTCATCTTCGACGAAGAGCGGGGCGTCCGGAGCAGCGGCGGCGAGGCGTGCGAGCAGGTGGGGGACAACGGCGGCCGACGCGGGCGGGGTGAGGTGGCGGTGCATGGCAGGGCTCGCGGCAGGTCGCAGGACAGGTGCTCCCTTGCGGGAGGATTGAAACATGTTCTAGCGTAGGACGGCAGGTGGTGTCACCCAAACCGGCAGGGAACGCGATGCACTTTGGCTTGAACGATGATCAGCAGTCGATTTGCACGAGCGTGCGCCGTTTTCTTGTCCGGTCGGGCGAGCTGAAGGCCGCGGAGGCCTGCTACGAAGAGGGCACGGGCGCGGCGATTTGGGCAGGTCTTTCGACGGAGCTTGGGCTTGGCGGGCTGCTGGTCGGCGAGGAGTTTGGCGGCATGGGGCTCGATCTCGTGACGCTCTCGTCGGTGATGGAGGAGCTGGGCCGCGTGGTCGCGCCCGGTCCGCTGCTGGCGACGGCGCTGGGTGCGATGGCGCTTGGCGAAGGGCCGAAGTCTGCTGCTGCCGCGGCCTGGTTGCCGCAGATTGCAGAGGGCTCTGTTGCAGCGGCGCTGGCCTACGAGCCCGACGGTCGCGCCGGGCTCCGCTGGTGGATGGAAGAGGGCCGCATCCGGCTCGAGGGCCGTGCCGGTCAGGTCATCGAGGGCGCCGCGGTGGGTCTGCTGGTGGTGGCTGCGCGGGGCGATGCGGGGACGCTGCTGGTCGCGCTGACGCCCGACCATGAGGGCGTAGAGGTGGTGAACCGTCCAACGATGGACCGGACCCGCAACCTGGCCATGTTGGAGGTCAACACCTCGGTGACCGAAGAGGCCGTGATCGTTGGGGCGGAGGGCGGTGCTGCGGCCCTTGCTCGGGTGCTGCAGCGGGGCGCAATTCTGCTGGCTGCGGAGGCGCTCGGCGGCGCACAGCGCTGCATGGATATTGCCGTGGAGTATGCGAAGGTGCGGGTGCAGTTCGGCCGGCCGATCGGCTCCTTCCAGTCGATCGCGCACAAGTGTGCCGACATGCTGGTGAAGGTGGAGTCGGCCCGGTCGGCGGTGCTCTACGCGGCCTGGGCGGCAGATAGCGGCGGCGACGACCTGCTGTCGGTGTCGAGCCTGGCGAAGTCCTACGCGGCGGAGGCCTACTACCGGGTGGCCGGTTCGATGATCCAGGTGATGGGCGGCATCGGCTTCACCTGGGAGCATGAGGCCCACCTGCACTTTAAGCGGGCGCGGGCGAGCCAGCAGCTGCTTGGATCGACGGAGCATCACCGCGAGCAGCTCGCCGCGATGCTCCTCGACGAGGCCTAGCGGTAGGGGCCTGAGGCACCGCCGCCGGCGTTACGACGGCAGTAGGGGTCGGCCTCAGCGAAGAGGCTGCAACTGGTTCTAGCGGCAGTAGCCGTAGCAGACCGAGCACATGGGGCAGCTCGGGTCGGGCAGGCACTCGGTCGCGGCGGAGCAGAGGGTTCCGCGCGCACAATCGGCATCGGAGTAGCAGCCGACAGGCGGCGCCGTGCCACACTCGCCCTCGTAGTCCACGGCGGTGTGCGCGGAGCGGGCGGTGCAGGCGTTGCTGTAGGTCACGCCGTCGACGCCGCAGACAGGTGCGTAGATGAAGGGGCAGAAGTTGTACTGGCAGGCGCCCGCTTCGCACACGAGGTCGATGGCACACTCGGTGTCGACGGCGCAGGGGTCTCCAAGGTCGCCGGGCGCGATGCACTCACCGTCGTAGGCGACCGTGGCGTGGGCGGCACGGGCCTCGCAGCTGTTGCCGTAGGAGACTCCGTTGCTGCCGCAAACGGGTGCGTAAAGGCCGGGGCAGATGCCGATGTTGCAGCTGCCGGCCTCGCAGATGAGGCCGATGTTGCACTCGCTGTCGGTGGCGCAGGGGTCGCCTTCCACGCCGCCGCCACCGGTGATGCATTCACCGGCGTAGGCGACTGGGATACCACGGCACTCGGCGTCCGCAACGCCACAGCCGTAGGTCACGCCATCGGTGCCGCAGACCGGATCGTAGCGGAAGCAGTCGACGGCACACATGGGTCGGCAGAAGTCGCCCGCGACATCGCAGACGAGGAACTCCGGGCAGTCGGCGTTGCTGCTGCACGCGCCCTCGCTGGGGACGCAGGTGCCGCCGCCGCAGTCGTCGGTGCAGAGCCAGCTGCCCGTTGCGGCATTACAAGAGCAGGCGGAGGGGGAGCAGCCCACGGAGGTATCGCAGGTCTCGCCGAAGCCGCAGCCGGTGGTGGAGCAGCCGGCCGGAGAGGGGCCGCAGGCGCCGGGGGCCTCGCAGCTGGTGAGGCCGGTCGAAGGGTCTGTGACACAGGCGAGGCCGAATCCGCAGTCTGCGTCGCTGAAGCACTCCGAGACCGGAGGTGTGCAGCTACAGCCGCCGCAGTGCGGGAGGAGGAAGGGAGCCGAGCCGTCGGGGCACTCGGCGCAGTCGATGGGCGGGCACTCGGCGCAGTCGCCGGCCTCACACTGCTCGAACTGGGCGCAGTCGGTGTCGGCGGTGCAGGCTGCGGTCGGGCATTCGCCAATCTGGGCGACGGCGACGCCGGCCTCGGCCGCGAAGCAGTCATTGTCGTAGGTTATGCCGTCGAAGCCGCAGACGGGCGCGTAGATCTCGGGGCAGCCGGCTCCTGTGTCGGAGGTGTCGCCGGAGTCTGCGCCGGTGTCACCCGAGCCCGAGCCCGTATCGGTGGTGGTGTCAGCAGCAGTGCCGGTGTCGGCGGTGGAGGTGTCTTCCGAGACATCACCCGAGCCCGCGCCGGTGTCTGTGCCCGTGTCGGTGGCGCCACCACCCTCGTTCCGAGTGAGTTCGTCTGTGCCGCAGGCGGCGAGCGCGACCAGCGCGAGTGAGGCGATCGTCAGTTTCTTGAGGTACATGGCAGTTCTCCGTCGTGGGCTGGTGGAGGGTAGGTGCTCTGCGCGGTGCACGCGAAGCCATCTGCCAACACTGCAACCGCTATGCCAGATGTGGCCGTTGCGGTCATCTTTTCGGACCGCTGGCGTATTGCCCAGCGTGGTCACTGCGGCGAAGATGGCAGCATGGATGCCACCAATCAGCCCACCGCGACCCCGTCGCCCGCGCAGTCGTCTGCGCTTGGCTCTATCTGGCTGCGTCGGTTGAGCTCCTTCTGGCTGCTCGATCTGCTGGCGCTCGCCACCTTTGTCTGGCTGACACCGCGCCTCATCGTCCACTTCGGCGCTGCCGAGTTTGGCATGTTGGCGGTGGCGCAGTCGCTGGTGGGCTATCTGGGGCTGGTTGATCTGGGGCTCCGTCCGTCGCTGTCGCGCATGGTGACGGCCCGGCGGGCGATGGGCGAAGAGGCAGAGGTGCACCGGCTGCTCTCCACGGCCTTTGCCTGGCTGGCGCCTGCGGCGCTGCTGGTGGGTTGCGCCGCCTGGTGGGCTGCTGGCCAGACGGCCTCGCTTGGCCCTGCGCTCGGCCTCTCTGAGGAGTCGGCGATGCGGGTGGCTCCCTTCCTCGGACTCAAGGGGACGGAGCTGGCGGTGGAGCTGCTGCTCTCTCCGCTGCTCGCGGCGAACGCTGCTGGCGGCAGGCTGGCCCAGGTCAACCTGCTGCGCGCCGGCCATCGGCTCGTTGGCATGGCTGCGGGCGTCGCCACCGTCGTCTACGCCCTGCCGCTGACCACACTTGCGCTCGCCTCGCTCGTCGCGACTGCGGCCTCGGCGGTCGCCCACCTCTGGATGGTGCGCCGGGACCTGCCGGGCTTCTTTCCGCGGCCATCGCAGCTCGATCGTGCCCATGCCCGCGAGCTGCTGGGGCTGGCCTCGCAGACCACGCTGGGCTCGATGGTGATGCTGGTGGCCTTCCGGTCCGACGCACTGGTGATTGCCGGCACGCTTGGAACGGCTGCGGTGGCGCTCTACGCACCGCTCTTCCAGTGGGCCGAGACGGCGATGCGCTGGACGGCCCGGATTGGTGCCGCGGTGGTTCCGGAGTTCACGGCCCATGTGGTGCGGCAGGAGTCTGGGCCTGCTTCCGGCCTCTATGGAACGATGCTGGAGCGGAGCCTGCTGATTGCGCTGCTGGGCGCCATTCCAGTCGCTGCCGTTGGAGAGCTCGCAGCGTCGCGCTGGCTCGGCGGGGAGGTGCCGCTGGCGCTCACTGTGATGCTGGCGCTCTTGCTGGTCGTTCACCTGCCTGTGAGCGTCTCGGCGCGGTATCAGCTGGCGCAGGGGCGGCTCTGGTCTGCGACGATGGTCTCTGTGGCGAGCGGACTGCTGAACCTGGGGCTGAGCCTGCTGCTGGTGCGTCCGTTCGGCCTTGCGGGCGTCGCAGCGGGCACGGTGATCTCGCAGGCGGTGACGGTGATGCCGCATCACACGCTGGCGGCGATGCGGGGGCTTGGCCTGACGGCGCGGGGCTTCCTGCTGCCGCTGCTGGCGCGGGTGCTGCTGGCCTCGATTCCGATGGTTGTGGTGGCGGGGTGCTGGCGCTGGAGCTGGCTTCGGTTTGGCGAGGCGGCCATCGTGTCCGGCGCGCTGGCGACAGCCGTGACGGGCCTCATGCTGGTCTGGCTGGCCATGCGGAGGGGTAGCTGATGCGGAGCTTTCTCTATCTTACGCCACGGTTCGCGCCGGCAGCGACGGTGGGCGCGCTCCGGGCGGTGAAGTTTGCCCGTCACCTGCCTGCGCAGGGGTGGCGCCCGGTGGTGCTCTGCGACATGGAGGCGGCGCGTGGCTTCGACCCGTCGCTCGAGGCGCTCCTGCCGCCCGGCCTCTGTGTGGAGGTAGGCTGGCGTGCCGAGAGTGGCGCGGCGCTGGCGGCCCTGCGGGGTGGCCTGCGGATCCCGCTCGATGCCGATACCCGCGGAGCCGTGCGGCGTGCGCTGGCAGACCGCATCCGGGCAGCGGCTCCTGCCCTCATCGACGGCCCGCGCGCGCTTCGGCAGCAGCTCAGGCTGCCGCTCTCTGCAGCCGAGCTTCGGCGGCTGCACTACGCGGTGCGCGCAGCGCGCAGGCTCGTTGCGCGGGAGCGATGTGAGGCGATTGTTGCGAGTGGGCCGCCATGGGAGGCGCTCGTCGTGGGGGCGATTGTGTCGCGGTTGGAGGGGCTGCCGCTGCTGCTCGACTTCCGCGATCCGTGGGCGCACTGCGAGCTCGGACGAGCGGAGCGGAGCTGGATGGAGCAGCAGAAGGCGCTGCTGCTGGAGCGCTGGTGCGTTGCCCGCGCAGACGTCCTGCTGCTCAACACCGATGTGGCGCGCGACGCCTATGCAGGTGCCTACGGCGGCCGCGCAGGCCTTCGCATCGAGACGCTTCGTAACCATGCCGAACCGTTTGCTGGTGGGCCGGAGGGCGAGCGCCAGGTGCCCTTCCGGCTTGTCTGCCCTGGCCGTCTACGCGACCGGGTAATGAGCCAGGGGCTGGTGCAGGCGCTGGCTCTGCTGGCGGCCGAGGGTTGGGGCCCGGAGCGGCTCCTGCTGGAGGTTGCCGGTCCGCTCTCGAACCGGGTGGACGAGGCCTTCCGGACGGCCGGTGTGCGGGACCAACTGGTGGTGCGGGAGTGGATGCCTCACGCAGCGGTTCCGTCTTGGCTCGCGGAGGGCGACCTGCTCGTGGTGCTCAACGCTCCCACGCAGCAGCGCATCCCGGCGAAGTTCTATGAGTGCCTGATGGTACAGCGGCCTTTGCTGATGTGTTGCGTAACCCCGGAGATCGCGGCGCTGACGGCCGGGATGGAGGGTGTCGCGTTGTGTGACCGCGAGGATGCGTCGGCGATCGCGGCTGCGATTCGCGCGCAGTTGTCGGGCAGCCGTGCGACGGTGGTTCGGGAGACTTCGGCGCTGAGCAGCGAGGCTGCCGCCGCGCGGCTTGCGGAGCTGCTCGTCGCAGTCAGCCCGCGCGTCCCTGTGGCGGCGCCGTCGCGCAGTCGGTAAAGGCCGCACATTACCTCTGGAGCCTGCCTTGCCTCACTGCCTCTACCTCTCGTCGGCCTTTCCGCCGATCGCCCAGGCAGGTGGTCTGCGCGCCTACAAGTTTGCCCGTCATCTGCCTGCAGAGGGGTGGCGGGTGACGGTGCTCTGCGCGCCTGTTCCCGCGGGCACCTGCGACGATGGTCTCCTTGCGCAGCTACCCGCCGGTGTCCGGGTCGTTCGGGGGTGGGGCAGGCCTGATGACGCCCTGGTCGATGAGCGGAGCGAGGCGGGCCTTGTTGATGGTTCGGGTGCGACCTCCTCTCCGCTGCGTAGCTGGCTGGCGGCCCTGCGCAGGCGGCAGCTTCCGCCCGATATGCTGCCGCTCGGCCGGCGTGAGATGCCGCGCGCCTGGCACGGCCTCGCTGCGGCAGAAGCAGTCATTCACGCGGAGCGGCCGGATCTGATTTTGGCGAGCATCGACCCGGAGGCGAGCATGGTCGCGGGGGCTCGCCTGTCGCAGCGCCACGGGATTCCGCTCGTGCTCGACTTCCGCGATCCTTGGGCCACCTGCGACCTGCGGCGGAGCGCGCGCTGGCCGCTGCAACGCCGGATCGTCGATGCGATCGAGCGGGGTGCGGTGGAGCAGGCGTCGGCGGTCATCTGGAACACGGAGACGGCGCGGTCGGTCGCAGCAGCGCGCTACGGGCCGGAGCTCGCGGCCAAGTTCGCGGTGGTTCGCAATCATCACGACAGCGGTCTGGTGGCGGTGCCCCCGCGCAGGTTGAATGAGACAACAGGCCCCTTCCGCGTCCTGATCCTCGGTCGGCTGAGGAAGTATGTAGAGGGCGGGGTTCTTTTTCGTGCGCTCGCCTTGCTGCGCGCGTCGGGTGTGACGCCTTCGCAACTTTTGGTGGAAATCGCGGGAACAGTCCCCGTGGAGAGCGTCAGATTTGCAACCGAGCTCGGCGTTCGTGAGTTTGTGAAGGTGAAGGCTGCCCTGCCGCACGCCGAGGTCGGCGAGGCGATGGCGCAGGCCGATCTGCTCCTGGCTCTGAGTAACGCCTCCATGCAGCGCATCCCCTCCAAGCTCTACGACTATCTGGCGACCGACCTTCCGGTGGTCGTGCTGGCCGACAACGCTGAGATTGCGGCGATGATCGCTGAGATCGAGGGTGTTTCGCAGCTGTCGCTCAGCGACGATGCCGGGCTCGCCGCCTCGATTTTTGCCGCAATGTCGGAGCGGGGCGCCCAGTTTGAGCGTCATGTGTCCTGCTTCGATAGCCGGGTTGCCACAGCGCAGCTTGCGGCCATCCTGAAGCGGGCCGTCGCGCATGGGTGAGGCGACTGCAAGCGAGGGGTCTCCGACCGTTGTCCGGCATCGCGCGCACGCCTCGACGAAGCCGTGCATCAGCTTTGTGGTCGTTGGCTATTCGACGGGGCCGGAGCTGCAGGAATGTCTGCGCCGCTGCCTGCACCAACCGGGGTTGGAGCGGGATGAGCTCGAGCTCATTCTGGTCGACAACGGAGGGCTCGAACCAGGGCTTGCTGGCTGCCGGTCGCTGCTCGATGCAGAGGTCACGATGCATCGGAATGCCGGTCCGAGCGCGGCCCGGAACGAGGGAGCGAAGCTCGCCACTGCGCCGCTCGTAGCCTTTGTCGACGACGATGGCTGGGTGGCTCCCGACTGGGCCGCCGCTGCGCTCGCTGCGATGGCGGATGGGTCCCGCGTAGCCTGCCGCGGCAAGGTGGTCTTCAAGCGTCATCGGCTCTTCACCGCGCTCGCCAATGTCTATGATCTGGGGCCGATTGAGCGCGACGACCTGCTCTCCTTAGAGGGCAACCTCGTGGTTGACCGCGATGCCTTCCTGGAGGTGGGCGGCTTCGACCCGTCGCTCTTCGGCGGCGAGGGGCTCGACCTCGCTTTCAAGCTGCGGCAGCGCTTCCCGGAGCGTGCGTTGCGGTATGTTCCGGCGCTCTTGATGCAGCACGACTACTGCGATTCCTGGGCCAAGTTTTACCGCAAGTCGCGGCGCTACAGCAGCCGCGACCGAGCCAGGCAGACAAGGCGGCCCGAGGTGCAGGCGCTGCTGTTGGAACACCGGCGCGCATACCCGGTCACCAAGCCTTGGCTGCGGTGGCATGAATGGCCGCTGGTCTGGCTGCTTGAGCAGCTGCGCCGCCTGATTCGGAGCCTTCCCGATGGCTGAGTCGAAGCCACAGAGGGGGGAGGCCTGGAGTCGCTCGCTCGGCTCCTACTACGTGGTCGATCTGCTCGGGCTGGTGGGATTTGTGGCGCTGACGCCGGCGCTCATCGCCCATTTTGGTGCGGTCCAGTTCGGCGTGATTGCGCTGGCGCAGGGGTTGGTGGGCTACCTCGGCCTGCTCGATCTGGGCATCAAGCCGGCGCTCACCCGCATGGTCGCCACCGCGTGGGCGCGTGGTGAGGAGGAGCGGGCGCGCGAACTGCTCACGAGCGGCGCGTTGGTGCTTGCGTTGGCGGCCGTTGCCGCACTCGCATTGAGTCTCTGGATCGCGGCCGGATTGCGGCCTGGCAGCGCCGGTTTGTCAGGCGCAGACGCGGCGGCGGTGGCCCCCTTCGTAGCGCTGAAGGGGGTTGAGTTTGCCCTCTCGTTGCTGCTGAGCCCCTTCGAGTCGGCCAACTATGGCATGGATCGCGTGGTGCGCATGAATGCCATCCGCGGTGCCGCACGGGTGCTTGAGCTGGCGGCCGGCGTTGCCGCAATCTTCCTTGGTTGGCCCCTCTGGTCGCTGGCGGTCTGTGGGATCGCCTCCGTCTGCGTGGGCGGTCTGTTGCAGGCGGTCACACTGCGCGAGCGGATGCCGGGTTATCTGCCCCGGCTGGGAGAGCTCCGATGGTCGGCGATGCAGGAGCTCTTTCGCTTTGGGGCCTTCTACCTCGTGAATGGCCTGGTGGTGGTGCTGGTCTTCAAGACCGACGAACTGGTCATCGCCTCGGCGCTGGGGCTGGCACAGGTGGCGCTCTACGCACCCCTGAACCAGGCGATGCGGGCCGTGCTGAGCGTGGTCACACGGATCACCGCAGCCTCCGGAGCGAGGCTGACCATTCTCGTTGCGCGCGGAGAGCGGCAGGAGGCAGCCGGGCTCTTCGTGGAGATGTTTGAGCGGACGCTGACGGCCGCCATCCTGCTGGCGGTGCCGATGGGACTGGTCGGCAGCGCGCTGGCCTCGGTCTGGCTCGACAAGCCGGTTTCCGACGCCCTTGTCTGGGCGCTCACGGGCATCATGGTTGCACACATCCCGGTAGCAGTCGCATCGCGCTATCTCGGCGCGGCCGGTCTGGTGCGCTCGGTGACGGTCGTCTCGGTGCTGGAGGCCTTGCTGAACCTCGGCCTGAGCCTGCTCCTCGTCCGGCAGTTCGGGCTTGCGGGCGTGGCGATTGGCACCTTCGCGGCGCAGCTGCTCACGACGAGCTGGTTCAACCTTCGCGTAGCCTGCGACCACCTTGGACTTTCGAGCGCTCGGGTGGCGCGAAACGCGCTCGTGGCTGCGGCCCGTCGGAGCGGGCCGCTGTTGCTGCTAAGTGGGGCGGCGATCTGGCTGGTGCGCTCCGGGCTTGCGGAGGTTGTCTGGGTGAGTGCGCTGCTTGTGGTGGCAGCGGCCTGCCTGGTGGCGGTTGACTGGGTGGCGCGGGAGCGCCGCACCGCGCCGCCTGTGTTGGCGTCTGAGCAAGGAGCCTCGCGTGGCTAAGTTCCTCTACCTGAGCCCCTCCTTTCCGCCGCAGTCCCGCGTGGGGGCGCTCCGGCCGCTCAAGTTCTGCCGCCACCTGCCTGCGCTCGGTTGGCAGGCCGTGGTGCTCTGTGATCTGCATGAGTCGGATGCCATCGATGTGACGCTCTCCGACGCGCTTCCGGCAGAGGTCACGGTGGTGCGCGACTGGAGCCGCACAGCGCGCCGCAACGAGGCCGCAGTGGCCCGGGGCGAGCTGCCGCGCCCCACCCACGATGCCGGCGGCAAGCCCATCGTCCGCAGGCCTTCCGGGCTCAAGCGCATGCTGCCGCGCGCGTTGCAGAACACCTACCGTTCGCCCTCCTTCTGGTGGCCGTCGCCCGAGTGGGTGCCGCTGGGTCACCACAGCATCGAGATTCCGCATGCGCTGAAGGCGTCGCGGCGGCTCATGCGCGAGCACACCTTCGACGCCATTGTCGTCAACGCCGATCCGCACGCAGCGCTGCTCGTCGGGGCGCAGCTTTCGCGCGAGAGCGGCATCCCGCTCGTGCTCGACCTGCGCGATCCCTGGAGCGTCTGTGAGCTCCGCCGCGGTGAACGCCCGTGGCTGCAGCGCAGGCTTGTGGATGCCATGGAGCGCCGCTGCGTGGAGCAGGCGAGCGCGGTCATCCTCAACACCGAGACCACGCGGCGCGACTACCTCGCCCACTACGGCGACCAGCCTGCCGCGAAGTTCCACGTCATCCGAAACCATGGCGATGCGGCGCTGATTGCGAACGGCAGCTTTGCCCGTGACCCGCGCTACACGGCGCTCTTCCTGGGCAACTTCCGCCGGTATGTGGAGGGTGATGAGCTGCTCGAGGCGTTGGCGCTGCTCAAGGCGCGCGGCATCGACGAGACGAAGTTCCATCTGGTGGTCACAGGCCGCGTTCCTGCGGAGGCGCGCGCCTACGCGGAGAAGCTTGGCGTGGCGGCGATGCTGACCGAAGGGGCCTTCGTTCCCTACCGCCAGGTGGGCAGCTTCATGGAGACCGCCGACCTGCTCGTGGCGCTCAACAACCGGACGGTGCAGCGGGTGCCGGCGAAGGTCTATGACTACCTCGTTTCGCCGCGCCCGATGCTGGTGGTGGCAGACAACCCGGAGCTGGGCGAGATGCTGGCGCCGCTTCCGCATGCGGAGCTGCGGAGCCTCGACGACATCGCCGGCATCGCCGATTCGATGGCAGCGTCGTTTGCGCTCGGCACCGGCTTTGCGGTGGATCGGAGCGAGGCGGGCTACGACAGCGCCACCGCCTCTGCGAAGCTCGCCGCTATCCTCAGCAGTGTGCGCCGCCCTCAGTAGTGGCGGTCGAGCACATACCAGCCGAAGGCCCGCAGCATCATCTTGGGCAGCGAGTCTTCGACGAGCGGGTCGAGCAGCGTCCAGGCCTCTTCGACGAGGGCAGTGGCCTGCTCGGAGCAGGCGTCGATGCCGCCGACCGATTCGATCTTGGCGATGACCGCGTGGACCGTCTCCAGGTCTTGTGGCTTGGAGGCGATGGTCTCCCAGAGCCAGGTGCGATCGGCCAGTTCGAGCTTGGCCATCGCCTTGGCGACGGGCAGCGTGACCTTGCCGTGCATGATGTCTTCTCCGTGAGACTTGAGGTCGCCCTTGAAGCCGCGAAGGTTGAGCACATCGTCGATGATCTGGAAGGCCAGGCCTACGCTCTCGAAGAAGCGGCCGAGCCCTTCGATCTGGGCCTCGGTGGCACCACCGCCGACGGCGCCCATGCGTGCGAGCGAGGCGGCGGGGATGGCGGTCTTGAGGCGGTGGATGGCGAGGATGCGCTCTTCGAGCAGCACGCCGTCGCCCGTCTCGACGACGTCTGGCATCATGAAGTCGACGCCGTCGATGTCGAGCGCTTGGCCTGCGTGGCCGGCACGGAGCGCCTGGAAGTAGTGGTCGTAGATGGCCAGCTTCTCGCGGTCGGAGAGCTTGGGTCCGATGAGCAGCTTCTGGCCCATGAAGTAGCAGGCCGTGCCCGAGTTGATGGCCAGCGATTCGCCGTAGAGCATATGCGAGGTGGGGCCGCCGCGGCGGATGACCGACTTGTCTTGCACGTCGTCGACCATGAGCGAGCCCACATGCATGAGCTCCGGCATGGCCAACCACTTCACGAAGTTGCGCGAGTCGCCACCGACCACATCGCAGCAGGCGAGGGCGGCGTAGGAGCGCCAGCTCTTGCCGCCGCGATCGGTGATGAGACGGACGGGTTCGCAGAGGGTGCGGGTGAGCTGGCTGAGCTCGATGCCGCGCATGTAGTCATCGTGTTTCTTGCTGGCGACGAGGTCGCGGAGCGGCTCGTAGTCGGGCTTGATGGGGACGATGGCCTCGACCGACTTTCGCACCTCTTCGCCAACCGCGCCGAAGAAGTCGTCGAGGGTCTCGACGGTCACAAAGCCGCTGCGCTCCACATAGCCGCGGCCGCGGATGGCCCTGCCGTTCAGCGTCCCTTCGAAGGAGACCGAGCCCTCCCAGAAGGCCGGCTTGGAGATGAGGGTGACGAACTCCTGGTCTGCGAAGTCGGCGGTGACTTCGACCTGGAGGTTCGCCTGCTCCGACGAGATGGTGAAGGCGCTCGGGTACTTGTTGAAGGTCCGGGTGCTGGTCCAGATGCCATGCTCGGTGAAGTCGAGGTCGAGCGCTTCGCCGCGGCTCGCATCATCCACGACGAGGAGCCGCTTTCCGAGCGAGGAACGGTCGTTCTTGAGGTCGACCATGCTGTAGGCAGAGAGGCTGGTGCCGTCGTCGCACTGCAGCGCGCACCAGAGCCAGGCGACGTCGCGGTTCTTGGCAGATGCGTGGCTCTCCGCCTCGTCGCGGTGGCCACCGAACTCGTGGTCGTACCAGCCAAGCCCCTGCTTCACGGGCGAGGCGGTGCCGTCGAGCGTGAGGCTGCCGGTGACCGCGCAGCGGGGGATGAAGTAGTAGAACATGTCTTCGCCGCTCACGCCTTTGACGACGCCATCGTCGCCGTGGCGGACCGCAGCCATCTGGGGCGTGAAGGTGAGTTCGAAGCCGGCGCGGTGGCGGTCGGAGTAGCCCTTGAGCAGGTAGCTGCCGTCCTCCTGCTTGAGGAGCTGGCTGCCGTCGTAGTCGAGCTCGAGGCGGCTGGTGGAGACGAAGGGGTCGGTGGCGAAGAGCTGGTCGGGGTAGGGGACCTTGTCGCGCTCTAGGATCTCACGGATGGCGCGGCGGAGGCGCTGGTCGCGGGTGCCTTCGCCCCGCTTGAGCTTCTCGAGGCCGAGGCGTGGCGCATCGCGGTCGACGAGGGAGGAGGCGAGGTAGCGTTTGCCGTCGCGGTCGGAGATGGCCCAGGTGACAGAGGCCGCGTGCTGGAGCTGCTTGGTGACCTCGTCGCGTCCCTTCACGATGCGGAAGAAGGAGACGAAGAACGAGACTTCGCGGCC
>JBIIFW010000292.1:0-3897 GCA_044236985.1 Bradymonadia bacterium
TCCGTGATCTTGCAGAGCGCGACGAGGGTCTCGGTCGCATTGGCGGCGTCGCGCATGATGATCCGCGACAGCTCCTCACGCACCACCGTCATCGCCGAAAACATCGCTCCCGGCGGCAGGTTGATCTCCACATGGCGGTGGCCAATCCGGCTACGACGCCCCCAATAGGCCGCATCCCACGGACCGTTCAGCAGCTCCATCATCCAGACCCGGAGCGTCGACATCAGCCGACTCACCCGCCCCGGGTCGCCGAGCACCGCGCTCGTCACAGGATTCGTCAACGCCCGAGCGTAGAACACCGAGCAAATGTTATCGAGTTCGGGCTCAACATGCGGCCACAGCGCCCGCAGGTGAGCTTGGTCCGCCTCACCGAACCGCATGTAGGCCACCATGTCTGCAGGCTTCATCTGGTTCATCGGGGACATCGATTCTCCTGCACACCTGCATGACCGAATCGGACACACCACAACACCCTACGCCATCCCAAAACTGTGCGATAGCAACGCACAGGCTCGCTCCCCGCTTGCGACACCGCACACCTCCCTGTACCGATCCCGCGTCGTCGCCCTCGCTCTCGCTCCGGAACCAGACATGAAACAGCTCGACGGCAGCCTCTGGCCAAACAGGCTCGAGAACGGCGCGCAGCCCCTCGGGCTGCCCGACTTTTTCCTCTCTACCGCATCTGAGGTCGCACTTTGAGAACGGCACTCCTCCTCTGTGCTCTCCTCCTTGCCGGCTGCGAAGAGGCCGATGCACCCGCGCCAACAGCGGTTCCCGGCCCCAACGACTGCACCGGCGCCGGCACCGAGGCCGCTACGGCCCGCTGCCTCAAGCCCACCATGCCCGAGGCCTACTACGTCGAGCAGGCCCTCAAGTACTTCGACACCCTCGACGTCGATGCCAGCCCCGACAGCATCCCCAACTACAGCGAACGCTCCGCCCGCTGGGAGTGGGAGCCTTGGCTCCTGCTCACGGGCTACGGCAAGAAGAACCTCATCGACACCGCCCGCTCGCTCCGCCGTATCGACCCTTCTACCGTCCCCATCCGCGACTGCCGCTTCTTCCCCGAGCAGCCCTTCGCCCGCTGCTACATCTCCTTCACCTACGAAGAGGGCCCCTGCCCCATCTACGAAGAGTTCGTCTTCAACGAGGCCGGCGAGATGACCTTCATCGAGGCCTGGTCCGACCTCGACAACCTCCGGCCCACCTCTACCGCAGACCGCTGGGGCGAGGCCGCCGACTTCAACCGGCTCTCCACCCGTGTACCAGGACTCGGCAAGCCCGACGGTCTCATCGAGCCGGCATCCGATGTGATGACCGCAGCAGGGGCAGCAGACCCGGTCATCGCAGACTTCGCCAACCGTGCGCAGAACTTCTGGGCCACCTGGTTCGACGCCCTCCAGAACGCCCCAGACGACTTCTTTGCCGTCGGCTGCGGTTGGTAACTGTCACGGAAAGGCAGGAGGTTGACGCTCCTGCCTTTGCCATCTTGGACGAGACGCTCATCCGACACCAAAGCCCATAGGATCCCATGCGCCTGCACTTCGCCTCCTTCAGACTCGTCGCGCTGCTCCTGACGCTCTCAACGGCCGCCGCCTGTGGCACGGACGAGGCCGGTAACGCCACCTTCAACGTCGAAGCAGACGCTGCCGACACCGCCCAAGAGGACGCATCGAGCGACACCGGCGTCACCGACACCGACCCCACCGACACAGACCCCGACACCGGCGTCGCAGACACAGACCCCACCGACACAGACCCTGACACCGGCGTCACCGACACCGAACTCGACACCGCGGACACCGCGGTCGAAGATACCGAACTCGACACCGCAGACACCGACCTCACCGACACCGACCTCGACACCGCGGTCGAAGACACCGACCTCGACACCGCAGACACCGCGGTCGAAGACACCGCGGACACAGACCCCGGCATCCCCGGCGACGGCGGCGTGCCCTGGCCCGTCGATCCCGAGGCCGTCGTCTCCGCGACCGACCTCTTCCCGCTCAGCGTCCAGTCCGGCGCCATGCGCTCCGAGAGTGTCCTGCTCTGGACCTTCGTGACAGGCGCCGAGACGGTGCTGCTCCGCGTCTGGCGCGACGACGCCCTCACCGGCGAGCGGCTGCTCGTCTACGAACAGCCCGTCACCCCCAACGGCGACGGCTATCTCCACGCACCCGTGAGCGGCCTCCTCGCAGCCACCTGGTACCAGTATGCCTTCTTCTCCGAGGCCGGCGACGGACTGCTCGCTCGCAGCCCCATCGGCCGCGTCAAGACCGCCCCGGCGCCCGGCGACCTCTCTCCCGTTGTCGTTGCAGCCACCTCCTGCACCAACGCCAACCAGCGCCCCTACGCCGCGCTCGCCGCCATGGCCAACCGGCCCGACGCCGACCTCTTCCTCCACCTCGGTGACCAGTCCTACAACGACGGCATCTCCGACCTCGGCGGCTTCCGCGACGCCTGGCGCTCCACACTCACCGAGCCCGGCTACCTCGCCCTGCACCAGGCGATGGGCTTCTTCCAGACCTGGGACGACCACGAGGTCGACAACGACTACGACCCCACCACGATTGCCCCCAGCATCCTCTCCAACGCCTTCCAGGCCTACTACGAGACCTTCGCCGTAGAGCGCGGCCCGAGCGGCGGACTCTGGAACAACTACGCCTGGGGCGACACCGTCGAGTTTATCATCCTCGACTCCCGCTCCGAGCGCTACGTCCCCGACCGCTCCTACTACATCAGCCAGGCGCAGATGGACTTCGTCAAGGAGCGCCTCACCAACAGCACCGCCCACTTCAAGGTGCTGCTCAACTCCGTGCCCATCACAGACATGCCCACCGGCTACTTCGGCGAGAGCGACCGCTGGGAGGGCTTCGACCGCCAGCGCGATGAGCTCCTCAACCACATCACCGACAACGACATCCGAAACGTCTGGTTCCTCAGCGGCGACTTCCACATCGGCATGGTCACCCGCGTGAACAACGCCGGCCCCGCGCGCCGCATCCACGAGATCGCAGTCGGGCCTGGCGACAACCGCAACCCGGCCGCCTCCCTCCTCGACACGCTCGAGAACTTCGGCGGCACCGACCAGCTCATCTGGCACACCACCAGCCTGCAGTCCTCCGTGCAGACCCTGCTCACCTTCGACCCGGTGCGGAACCAGGTCCGCATCGAGTTCCGCAGCGCCGACGGCACAACCCTCTACGACCAGTGGCTTAGCGAGGGCAGCTAGCCGTCGCCCACGCAGCTCTGCTGGGCCAGCGCCCGCCTGCGCGCCACCCACTCTTCTGCGGCCATGCCCACCAGCATCGCGCCCACAAAGAGGAGCGCCTGACCGCCACCTGCGGCCGTCACCAGCGCGGGCCCGGGGCAGTAGCCGCCCAGCCCCCACCCGATGCCGAAGATGACCGCGCCCAACACCAGCGGACCGTCGATGGCTGTTGCCGTCGGCAGCGAGAAGCCCGCGGCCCACACCGGCGCGGCCCGCTTCAGCAGCAGCCGGCCGAGCACCAGGTTGATGCCAATGCCGCCAACCATCACGAAGGCCAGGCTCGGGTCCCAGTCGCCGGCAACATCCAAAAATCCGAGCACCTTCGACGGCATCGTCATGCCCGAGACGAGCAGGCCGGCGCCAAAGAGAAGGCCAGAAAACAGCGCGGCAAGCAGCCCCTTCACTGGCCACCTCCAAGCAGGTGACGCACCACAAAGACGGTCACGCCAGCAGCCGCCATGAAGGTGCCCACCGAGACCGCCGAGCGGGGCGACAGACGCGCCAGCCCGCAGATGCCGTGGCCGCTCGTGCAGCCGCTCCCCAGTCGGGAGCCGAAACCCACCAGCAGCCCCGCGGCGATCGTCACCGGCAGACCGGCCGAGTCCCCCGCATCAAACCGGGTC
>JBIIFW010000293.1:0-3879 GCA_044236985.1 Bradymonadia bacterium
CGCGCTCCACCCGCACGACTTCGATGTGCCGTCGCTCCGCCGCGAGATCGAGCGGGCGCTGCGCAACTTCCTCCGCTACCGGCAGCCGATGCTCTACGGCGAACTGGTCGAGGCCCGCGCCACCTGAGCGGCCCGCTCGCCCGAGAGCACCTCGCGCGCATTCCGCGATAGCAGCCTGTCGAGCTGCGCCTCCGTCCATCCCCGCGCGAGCAGCACAGCGACGATGCGCCATAGGTCGCGACAGTCGCGCTGGTCGTTGGGAATCGACGGCACCCAGCCGTCGTAGTCGCTGCCGAAGGCCACATGCTCAATGCCTGCCAGCGCGACCACACGCTCGATGTGGTCAGCGATGCAGGAGGAGTCTGCGCGCAGCCTCCCAGCGAGGAACATCGGGGCAAAAATGATGCCGATGACGCCGCCCGTCGCTGCGATGGCCTGCACCGCCTCGTCGGAGATGTTGCGGCCATGCTCGTTCACGCTCTTGATTCCTGTGTGCGAGCAGAGCAGCGGCTTGGTCGCCATCGCAGCAACGTCGAGCAGGCCTCGGTTGTTCACGTGCGCGACATCGACGATCAGACCGCAACGCTCGAGCTCCGCGACCACCTCGCGGCCATATCCGGAGAGGCCGTCACGCTCGTTCGCGCCCACGCCGAACCCATTCGCTGCAGCCCGTCCGCTTCGCAGATGCACCAGCGTCATGTAGGCAGCGCCCCGCTTCACCAGCGTGTCGATGCGCTCGAGCTTTCCGTTGAGCATGTGGGCGCCCTCCACGCCCGGCGCTGCAAGGGGAGCACAGTCCGCCTCGCCTGTCTCGAGCCAATCGGAGGGCTGCGCAGGCCGCCGCAGGTGACCTTCCGCAACGAGCCCTTCGTAGAGGTCGAACTGCCGGTTGCACTCCGTCCATGCCCCTTCATACTCGAAGTTCCAGGCATGGATGCCGAGCGTAGCGGCCCGATAGCCGGCCTCGCGCATCCGGGGCAGGTCGCAGTGCCACATGATGGGCTGTCCATGCAGGCCAGCGCTGTGGCGCTTGCGGATATCGTAGCCGAAGAGGCGCGTGGCCAGCAGGCTGTCTACATGCAGGTCGAGCAGCCCGAGCGTCCGGACAATCCGGCGGGCCTCTGCCTCGAATCGCACCTAGTTGCCGTCGTAGAAGACTTCGGTGTCGCCAATCTTGAACGGGACCTGGGTGCAGGACATATTGGCGATGGGCAGGTTGCCGTCCGCGTCGGGCGCGTCTCGCGTCCAGCAGAACTGCATGAAGTAGGAGTCTCCGGCGGTCAGCTCGACCTCCCACTCGCAGGCCTGTCCGCGGTAGCTGCTGTCTTCCCAGCGAGTCGCCGTCCAGGTCGCAGTGATCTCCTGGCTCGGACGGAGCTCCTGCACCGTCGGCAGGGCGGCGCCGCAGACGCCGCAGGAGGTCTCGGGGCAGTTGCATTCCGCGCAGCTGTCGTGAATGACGACCGGGTTGCGGTTGGCGTCGAAGAGCCCATACCAGGTCGGCACGCCGGCCTGGTTGCTCGTCTGCACGTAGATCGTCTCGGTCGGGTTCAGGTTGGTGAGGATGATGTTGATGGGCTGCGTCTCGATGACATCGGTCGGCACATCGCGCCGCGTGTCCTCGGTCACATCGCTGCCCGAACCTGAGCCATCCGTGGCGTCGTCGAGGGTGCCGGAGCCATCCAGCGCGGTGCCCGTATCGGTGGCCGTCGTGTCGTCTTCCGGCGCCCGGGTCTCCTTCGCGCCACAGGCAACGAGGCAGGCAAGAAGCATCGAGGAGAGCAGGACATTCAGACGCATCGGAGACCTCTGGCGAAGCAGTTAATCGAGGAGGTTCAGGTAGACGCTCACCCCTTCCGCATCAAGATCGGCGCGGAAGGTCTCGACTGAAGGTGCGGCGCCCGCCTCACCGCCGAGCACCTCGCGGTAGTTTGCGCCCACTGCCAGCGTCGTCGCCAGTCTGCCCATGTAGGCCGAGGCGAGCGACTGCGAAGCCGAGAGCAGCAGGCCGCTCCCCTTACCCGCCGTCACAGCAACATCGCTCACGCCGAAGCGGACGCCGTTCGGGTCGAACGACAGCGAAAGCGCGGCCGAGATGTCTGCGCTGCCGCAGTAGGAGTCGGTCTTCCAGAGCTTCGCCGAGGTCGCCACGCCGCCCGTCGGCGAGCTGCGCAGCGACTCCAGTGTCACAGCGATTGCCTCCGCCGCGTCGCCGCTCGCCTGCGCGGTCGAACCCAGCGCCTCCTCACTGCCGATCCGCTTTGCGAGCGCCTCGAGCAGCTCCAGCCGCACAACCACCCCCATCTCCGCACCTTCCGGCAGCGTGCTCGGCAGCGTGGCCGCCAGCCCTGATGAGGTCGGCAGGTTGCTCTGCATCGCCAGCACAATGGTCCGCGACTCCGGCCGCACGATGGGGCCGCGCGCAGCGAGCTCCACTGCACCCTCGCCCACCGTCCAACTGCCGAACGAGGCCACGCGGGCGTTGGCAAACCGGGTCCGCGTATACTGCGTCACGAGCGCCGCCGCGATCGGCTCGACGAGGTCGAGGTAGCTATCGAGCGCGGCGTCTCCGACCGTGAGGTCGATCTGCAGGATGTCCGACTGCTCAAAGCGGGCCAGCAGCGCGGAACGCCGGTCTCCGTCGGCCGCAATCCCAATCGGCAGCTGCGCCGAGAGCCGACCCGTACCAAAACTGGAGGAGCTTCCGTTGATGCCGAGTCCGATCGAGAAGGGCATGCTCGCGCTGATGCAGGCCGGACAGCGGCTGTCGCCTCCGATGGCAAGCAGCGGCAGCGAGGGGCGCACCGAGACCTCGAGCGACTGACCAAGCAGCGAGGCCTCCTGGCTGAGCGTCGGAATGGCCGTGTCTGCCAGTTTGGCAAACAACTGATTCACCGCTGTCTGGCTGAGCACCAGCGCCATCGGGAAGCTCGAGGAACTGCTCGACACCTCGCTTAGCAGCTGCCCGTTGGTCACCAGCCGCGACTGGTAGGCGCTGTCGTAGCCATCGCAGGGGAAGAGACTGTTGAGCTCCTGGCAGCCCGTCAGACTCGTTGCAGCGGCAAGCGCTGTGAACAGGTGAAGCCAACCTCTCTTCATGACATCCTCCAATTGCGCTCAACACTACTCCTACGGCCCGGCAACGACAAACTTCACCGTAGCCATCACCTTGCGGCGCCAACACCCAGCGACTAGTTGCTCGCCACCTCACGCCGCCTCGCGCGGCCATGCCCAAGAGCACTCCATGAGCACCTCCGTGTTGCCCTTCCACGCCCCCTTCATGAGCACCGGCCTCGCGCTCTTCTCCGGCGAGGCCTTCCGCGTCGCCAGCATGGACGCCACCTCCATCGCTTGGGGCCGCAAGGAGCTCGACCTCGCGCTCCATGAGATGCCCGGCCTCGAGTCCCTCCGTCAGGAGCACGGCGCCTCCAAGCCCCTCAAGGGCGCCCGCATCGTCGGCTCGCTCCACATGACCATCCAGACCGGCGTCCTCATCGAGACGCTCGTCGCGCTCGGCGCCGAGGTCCAGTGGGCCTCCTGCAACATCTTCTCCACGCAGGACCACGCCGCGGCCGCCATCGCCGCTGGCCCGACCGGCTCGGCCAACGCACCCAACGGCATCCCCGTCTTCGCCTGGAAGGGCGAGACGCTCGAGGAGTACTGGTGGTGCACCCTGCAGGCCCTCATCTTCCCCGATGGCGCCGGCCCCAACCTCATCGTTGACGACGGTGGCGACGCCACCCTCCTCATCCACCTCGGCGTGCAGCATGAAGAGGCCGGCACCATGCCCGACCCCGCCAAGGCCGGCAACGAGGAGGAGGCCATCATCATGCGCCTGCTCGCCGATATCCGCCACGCCAAGGGCGACAACTTCTGGCG
>JBIIFW010000034.1:0-13905 GCA_044236985.1 Bradymonadia bacterium
GCCGGCTGTCGCGTCGGCCTGCAGAAAACGGAGGCCGGGTAGGGTGCCGGCGGCCTTGCGTGCGGCATTGAGCTTGTGGGCGTGGAGATCGGTGGCCAGGACCTGCGCCTCGGGGAGCAGTTCGGCGAGGTGGAGCGCCTTGCTGCCGAGACCGGCGCAGACATCCCAGATACCTGCCGCGGCGGGCAGCCCTTCGGCGGCGACCAGCCCAATCCACTGTGCACCGGCATCCTGTACCGCCACATCATCACCCAGCTGCAGCGCCACCTTGATGGCACTGCCCGAGCGCATGACGAAGCAGCCCGGTACGGAGCGGTGGGGTTCAATCCCTTCGGCAGTGAAGGTCTCTCGGAGCGCGTCGGTGAAAGGTCCGCGGAGCCGGAGATGGGTGGCGGAGCTTCCGTTCCAGGCGGCCATCGCAGCGGCGGCGCCTTCGGGGCCGCGGGCGGCGAGGAGCCGTTCTGCAATCCAGAGGGGCAGCGAGCCGGAGGTGGCGAGCGTCGCAGCCGATGAGGCGTCGGGGTTGGCGGCGAAGGGGGCGCCGAAGCGGGCGATCTTGCGGAGCACGGCGTTGGTCAGGCCGGAGATGCGGCCGAGCCCGATGGCGTGCATCTGGGAGACAGCAGCATCAACGACCGCATGCGCGGCACCGGGTCGGTTGGGGCGCAGGAGCTCGTAGGTGGCCACGCGGAGCACCGCGCGTGCCAGGGGCGGGACGCTGCCGAGCCCCTGCGTCATCCAGGCCTCAAGGGCCTCGTCGATGGGGGTGAGCCAGGTGACGGTGCCGTAGACGAGTTCGGTGGTGAAGCCGCGGTCACGGCCTTCGAGGTTCGAGGCAGCGAGCTGGTAGCGGAGCGTGATGGAGCTGAAGGCACCTTCGTCGACCACGCGGGTGACGACGCGTGCGGCGAGGCTGCGCGCCGACTCGGGCGGAGAAGCGGAGGGAGGGGTGGCGTTCAAGAGCGGGGCTCCGGCTGACGGCGGGCAAAGCGGGTCAGAGTGACCTCGCAGGGGATGGAGTGTGCTTCCCAGCGCTCCGCAGCAGCGGCCGCGGCAGCGGCTGCGCGGTCGGCGTCGGGGTGAAGTGCGACGATGCAGCGGCGCCCGCGGAAGCGGCTGAGTCCGGCGGCAGTGCCCTCTTCGCGTGCGGCCGCGAGTGCCGGCTGCAGGCCGGGGATGCCGGCGCCCAGCAGGTCGGTGAGCGAGCCGTCATCGAGGGCGAAGCTGAGTAGGTCGAGGCTGCCGGTTCGGAGCCCTTCGGTGACTGCGACGGCGCGTGATGCGAAGGTGGCGGCGGCCTTGCCGATCAGGGTCTTGCCGAGAAAGGCAGAGGCCTCCGAGGCGGACTCGGGCAGTGCTGGTGTGACCAGAGCCACCGCCCAATCGGGCAGGGCGAAGGTGGAGAATCTGACCGGGGGGTAGGGCCAGAGCACCACCACGCCGCGCCCGGTCTGGAGCGCAATCTCTGCCGCCGCATCGAGCGCCCCGAGGCTGGCTGCCGGCGCTGCCAGCCCCGCATCGTCGGGGACCGGTGCGGCGAGAGAGCCGGGGTCAGGCTCCATTGCCAGCGGGAGCATCAGGCCGTGGCCCATCCCGCAGGCGACGGAGGGACCGAGTCCGCACAACAGGCGCTGGTATGCAGGTGTGGTGTGGGTCAAGCGACCGGCTCGAAGCGTCTGCCCGTCGCGGGGCACCAGCCGTTGAGCACCACCTTTGCCGGCATCACCCGTTTGCCCGCCCGCTGCAGTTCGAGGACCTCGAGCACCGTGCCCTCGCCGGCGGCAAGGAAGAGGCCGCTGCGCGCGTCGGCCGCGACCACCTGCCCGGGCTCCAGCGCATGCGTGCCATCGACCGGCCGCGCGCGGCAGAGCAGTACCAGCTCGCCCTCCACCGTGGCTGCAGCGCCCGGCCAGGGCGTCATGCCGTTGATCCAGTCTGCGACGGAGGCTGCGCGTTGCGCGAAGGGGATGGTGCGGTCGGCGCGGGTCAGCATGCGAGCGTAGGTGGCGCCGCGCGCGGGCTGCAGCTCTGCAGTGGCGCTGCCCGCGAGGATGGCAGGAAGCAGGTCGGCGAGCAGGTCGGCACCGAGAGTGGCGAGCCGGTCGTGGAGCTCTCCGGCAGTCTCTGTGTCGCCAATCATGAGCGGGCGCTGCGCGAAGACGGGACCGGTATCGAGGCCGCGCTCCATCTGCATCAGGGCAACGCCTGTGGTGGCGTCTCCGGCCGCAATGCTCCACGAGATGGGCGCCGCGCCGCGCCAGCGCGGAAGCAGCGAACCATGGATGTTCAGACAGCCAAGCCGGGGCAGGTCGAGCGTGCGCTGGCGGAGGATCTGACCGTAGGCTGCGACCACGAAGAGGTCGGCCTCTTCGGCGGCGAGCATCGCGTGCACCTCATCGCTCTTGAGCGATTCGGGCTGCTCAAGCCGGAGGCCGAGTTCGAGCGCCGCTGCAGCAACAGGCGGCGGCGTCGGCTGCTTGCCCCGCCCTGCGGCGCGGCTCGGCTGCGAGATGACGAGGGAGACGGCGACATCGGTCCGGGCGGCCAGCATGCGCAGCGCGGGAACCGAAAAGGCTGCGGTCCCCATGAAGACAATCTTTGCGGTCATGTTCAGCCGTTGCGGGGATGCTGACGATTCTGCGGTCCCTCGATGCGCTTCTCACCTGCTGCTGCTGCGTTCTCGGCGCGTCGCTCCATCAGCTTGCGGTAGCGCTTGAGCGCCATGGCCCGCTGCAACGGGCCCATTCGGTCGAGGAAGACCTTACCGTCGAGGTGGTCGATTTCGTGCTGCAAGGCGACCGCGAGGAGACCCGTGGCTGTGATCTCCTGCGGCTCGTTGAAGCGGTTCACGAACTGGACGGTAACCTCGGTGGCCCGGTCGATGTTGTCGTAGAGTCTGGGGAAGGAGAGGCAGCCCTCTTCGCGCCGGCCCTTGCCGCTCGCGGCGACCACCTGCGGGTTGATGAGCTCGATGCGCCGGGCCGGTTCGCCCTCTTCCGCGACGTCGACGAGGGCAACGCGCTTCAGCACAGCCACTTGGTTGGCGGCGAGGCCGACGCCGCGGCTATGGTACATGGTCTCTGCCATGTCTTCGATGAAGGCATGGAGCTGCTCGTCGAACGCGGTCACCGGTTCGGCTGGCGTCGTGAGCGCAGGATGGGGGTAGAGGACGACGGTTCGGAGCGCCATGGCCTGTGCGGGGCGAGGGGTGGAGGGACTAGGGGCACTCGGAGATCGGCAGCATGGTGGTGCCGTCGATGGTGCAGATCCACTGCCCGCGGTCGCAGGCGGGTCGGAAGGAGGTTGTCGCGTCGCAGCAGCGCATGGTCTCTTCGCCGCAGACCGTGTTGGGCACGCAGCAGATGATGCCGCCGCGGCCGCAGCTGGGGGTGGGCGTGGGTGCGAAGGCGCCGTTGGTGAAGTTACAGCCGGCGATGGGTGCGCAGAGTCCGCCTCGGTCGGCGCAGGTGTCGCCGGTCGGCTCGACCGCCGGCGGGATGCAGCAGCTCCCCATCTCGCCGGTGAAGAGGCACTGGCTGTTGCCGGCGGGGTAGGGCGTGCCGCCCGCCGTCTCGCATGGTCCGCCCATGCCAATGCAGAGGCCGCCGGCTGCCTCGCAGGGTCCGACGGAGGTGGTGTCTGCGGTTGTGTCCTCAACGGCGGTGTCTGCGGTTGTGTCCTCGACGGCGGTGTCGGGCGTGGTGTCAGCGGTGGTGTCAGCGGTGGTGTCGTCGACCGTGGTATCGGCGGTGGTGTCGTCGACCGTGGTATCGGCAGGGGTTGTGTCGGCGCCGGTGTCATCGCCTGTGGTGTCGGGGTCTGGCTCGATGGCCGCGCAGGCCCAGCCCGTCGCGGTGCAGCTGCAGATGAGCGGGCCCGTGGCGTTCATGGGGAAGTCGCGAGTTGCTCCGAGGCAGTCGCAGGCGGTGCCGGTCGCCGGCGGAAGGGTCAGCTCGCAGGCCGAGGCGCCCGTGTCTGCCGGCGTCGTGTCGGCATCGTTCCCCGAGCCAGAGCCGGTCGCGTCGGCGGAGCTATCTTGGCCGCTTCCTGCGCCCGTGTCGGCACTGCTCAGGCTCTCCTTGGAATTGGAGCAGGCTGCGAGACAGGCAACGAGCAGGAAAATGGAACTGCGCATGGTGCAACCTTGAGGAACGGAGCGTTCGCGCGTCATGCTAGAGCGGTGGCGGCGACGGGGCAACAACGGCGCGGCGATTCGCCTCGGCGATGGATGTGGCAAGGCCGTCGGCGCTAGGCTACGGTGCGAAGGATGGTTTGGCATCTCCTGCTCTTGGCTCCGCTTCTTCTTCCTGCTGTCGCATCGGCCGCGGAGAGGCAGCTCATTCTCCGGCTCGGTGCGGAGTCCGACAGCAATCCAGCGCGCATCTTTGACGCCGAAGAGGGCGTGGTGGCTGGGCCCAAGGGGACCATCTCGTTCGTCGATGAGCGGTTGGCCTGGCCCGACGGCCTGCTGACGACAGAGGCGCAGGTGGGGGCCCGCTGGCTGCCGCTCCGCGATGACTGGGCCGCGGTCTGGCGCCTTGGCGGCGGTCTAAACTGGAGCCATGGCGGCGATTGGAGCCATCGCGCGCACGGCGAGTTCCGAGGCCGCAGCGAGGCCCCCGGCGATGACGGTTTGGGCATGACCCGGGACTACGAGCGGGTTGCCGCCACGCTTGGTAGCGCCCGCTCCTGGGAGCGCCTCACGCTCGAGTCCGCTGCAGGCTATGCCGCGTTCGGTTACGCTGCCGACAGCGGCCGAAGCTGGCATGGTCCGACGGCCTCGTTGTCGCTCAGCTATGCTGCCAGCGAAGCCGTGACGCTCAGCGCCTCCTACGAGCCGTCGCTCCGCATGAGCGCAGAGACGGCCTTCTTGCTGACGGAGAGCCTCACCCAGTCGACGGGCGCGAGGCTTCAATATGATGCCGGGCGTTGGGTTGCCTCCATCTCCGGGTCGGCGACGGCCGCGTCGGCAGGCAGCGATGCCTCGGGCGGTGGCGACTACCTACATGAGACGGCGGAAATCACCCTCGGAGGGCTCCTCTGGGGAGATGCCGTCGGGCGCCTCAGCGGGGTGCTGCAGCGGGTTGCCTACGACGGCGCCGGCTCGGTCATCGAGCTGGCCGTGGAGGACGAAGACCGCAACCAGGTGAGCATCGCCATCGAGCAACCGCTCGGTGGTGGCTGGGGCCTGGAGGGGCGATACCAGCGCTACCTGCAGCGGCTTGGAGCGGCGACCTCGACCCAAAACGATTTCGAGCGCCACATCGCCTTTGTGGGGCTGTCGTGGCGCTCGGAGCGGGAGGGCGCGGCGCCCTAGCGCTTGCGGCGGTTGTGGTCGAGGACGGCCTTGCGGATACGGATGCTGGTCGGGGTAACCTCGACAAGCTCGTCGTCGTCGATCCACTCGAGCGCAGACTCAAGCGTGTGCAGCCGCGCGGGCACGAGCGTCAACTTCTCGTCGGCGCCGGCCGAACGGATGTTGGTGAGCGCCTTCTTGGTGCAGGGGTTGATGACGAGGTCGTTTTCCTTGGCGTGCTGACCGATGATCTGGCCGCCGTAGACGTTCTCGGCCGGGCCCATGAACATCACGCCGCGGTCCTGCAGACGGTAGAGCGCGTAGGCGGTGGTGTCGCCGGGCTCGAGGGCAACAAGCGCGCCGTTAGCACGACCGCCGATGTCACCACGGAAGGGGGCGTAGTGGTCGAAGTTGGAGTAGAGCACGCCGGTGCCGCGCGTGTCGGTAAGGAACTCGCTGCGGAAGCCGATGAGGCCGCGCGACGGGATGAGGTACTCCATGCGGCACATGCCCTCGCCCGAGGGCTCAAGCACCTTCAGCTCGCCCTTGCGCATGCTGAGCTTGTTGATGACGGTGCCCTGGTAGTCTTCGCCGCACTCGACGACGACGATCTCCATGGGCTCGAGCGTGTGGCCCTTCTCGTCCTTCTTGAGGATGACCTTGGGCTGCGAGACGGCGAGCTCATAGCCCTCGCGGCGCATACGCTCGAGGAGTACCGAGAGGTGGAGTTCGCCGCGGCCCGAGACGCGGAAGGTCTCGGCAGACTCGGTGTCTTCGACGCGGAGGGAGACGTCTGCCTCGAGCTCGCGCATGAGCCGGTCACGGATGTGACGGCTGGTGACAAACTTGCCCTCGCGACCGGCGAAGGGCGAGGTGTTGACCATGAAGAGCATGCTGATGGTCGGCTCGTCGATTTCCATCGCGGGAAGCCGCTTGGTGCCGTCCGGCGCGCCGATGGTGTCGCCGGGAAGGACGGTGTCCAGACCTGCGATCATGATGATGTCGCCGGCCTTGGCCTCACTGGCCTCGACCCGCTCAAGGCCCTGGAACCGAACAATCTTCGAGATGCGGCCGAAGCTGTTCACATCGTTCTGGCCGAGGACGGCCACGCGCGAACCAACGGTGACGCGACCGTCATAGACGCGACCGACGGCCAGACGACCCACGAAGGCGTCGTAGGAGAGGGTTGCGACCTGCATGCAGAAGGGGGCGTCGACATCGGCGTCCGGCGCGGGCACCGACTTGATGATGCGCTCAAAGATGGGGCGCATGTCGACGGCGGGCTCCTTCGGGTCGTTCATCGCGTAGCCCTGCTTGGCAGAGGCGTAGATGACCGGGAAGTCGAGCTGCTCGTCCGTCGCCTTGAGGGCAACGAAGAGGTCGAAGCACATGTTGAGGACCTCGTCGAGGCGGGCGTTCGGGCGGTCAATCTTGTTGATGACCACGATGGGCTTGAGGCCCAGCGCCAGCGACTTCCGGAGCACGAAGCGGGTCTGGGGCATGGGGCCCTCGACTGCGTCGACGAGCAGGAGGACGCAGTCGACCATCTTGAGGACGCGCTCGACTTCGCCGCCGAAGTCGGCGTGTCCGGGTGTGTCGACGATATTGAAGGTGAAGATGTCGCCGCTGTCGGCCTTGTAGTTCACCGTGGTGCACTTGGCCAAGATGGTGATGCCGCGCTCACGCTCCTGGTCGTTGCTGTCCATGGCCCGCTCGGCCATCTCTTTGTGGGCGGCGACGGTGCCAGACTGCCGCAGCAGCTTGTCGACCAGCGTCGTTTTGCCGTGGTCGACGTGGGCGATGATTGCGACGTTGCGGATGAACTCAGCCTTCTTCATGACGGGGCACTCTGAGGTAATGGCGGGGTCCCCGCGGATGCGAGGGGCGCGCACTCGTAGCGGGGGAGCGGCCGTGTCACAAGAAGAAGCGGCAATTTCGGGCCCGCGGGTGACTTTGCGACAGCCGTGCAACAATGCGCGCGCCGCGCCGACAATGGGGGTGAGGGAGTTGTCTGCCCAAGGAGCCGAGGATGATGCGAGCGTGCATGGCGTGGTGGGAGCGGGTTCTGAGTGGAGGTGCGGAGGCGCCTGAGGGTGTTGCTGCGCGAGATGGGCGTGCGGCGCCGCTGCTGCGGGTCTGCTTTGATGCCAGTTCGGAGGAGGGGGTGGAGGCAGTGGCTGCGGGCTTCGACCTGGTCATCGTGCCGGCCGCCTGGCACCGGAGGTTGGAGCTGCTCGCCGCGGTGGCAGCGTTGCTGCGGCAGAGCGGACGGCGTCACGGGCTGCAGGTGGAGCTGATGGTTGCACACGATGCAGCCGACCTCCGTCTGGCGAGGCAGTGCGAGGTGTTGGTGCGTGCCTCGGGTGGCCGTTCCGAGCTTCGCGTTCAGCGGCTCTGATTGACACGCTCCGAGGCGACATCCTAGAGGGGACGGAGCCTTTCTCGAGCGGAGTTGCCTCGTGGCCAGCGAAAATGAGAAGACGGTTTTTGGGTTGCCCGGACTGCCGCTCGAGAGCACGGAGGCGCCGCCCGAAGACAAGGCGGCTGCTGCCGGCGAGCGGACGATGGTTGGTCTCTCCTTCGGTGCCGACGAACTGGCGCAACTGGACGCTGCCATCGCCTCGGTCGAGGAGCGTGCAACAGGCGCCAACGAGCAGGCTGCGAAGCCGACGACGCAGCGCTCCGCACCGCTCCCTCCGCCGCGCCCGCGCGGCTCGACCGCCGCGGCGCCCGTGCTCCCTCCTCCCGCAGCACCCGTCGAGCCCACGGCCAACGGTACCATGCTCATGACCCTCGCCGACTTCGGCGACCTAGACAAGCTGTTGAGCGGAGAGGCAGCGGCAGCGCCCGCGCCCGCAGCGGCGGCCCAACCGGAATCTGAGGTGGCCGCTCCGGCTGAGCCCGCGCCAGGGCCGAGCGCAGCGGAGAGCTCGCTGCCGGCAGAGAGCAGCGCGACGATGCTGTTCGACGCCGATGAACTGGGTGATGCGCTCTCGAGTGTCTTCGGTCAGGCGACGAGCAGCCTCAGCGCCGCCGGCGTAGAGGCGGAGTTGGATGCGTCGTCAGAGCCAGATGAGGTGGATGCGGCCTTCGCCGCCACCGGCGGGATCTCTGCCGATGCTCGCTCCGCCGCGCTGGCTGCGCTGGAAGAGGAGCAGCAGGCCTCCGCTCGGGCCGATGTGATGATGTCGAACGTTGTCGCGGCGCCCGTCGCAGCGCCCGCGCCCGTTGCGCCGCCAGCAACTGCGGCCGGTACCCTGTTGATGTCGTCGGAGTGGCTTGAGCAGGCAGCAGCGGCGGCCGCGGCGGCAGTGAAGCCGATAGAACCCAAGGTTGCCCCGCCTCGTCCCGCGCCCGCCCCGGCGCCCCCCGCATCGAACGAGACCCTTTTCATGGGTCCGGAGAGCGTGGTGCCCGATTCGTCGAGCACCCGGACTGCCTACAGCGCCGCAGACCTGTCGGATGCCAAGACCGAGCTGCCGGCGCCCGAGAAGACCAAGCGCTACCAGACGGGGGCGGTGCCACGGGTGGAGTCCCGTCCTGCGCAGCGCGAATCGCAGCTCCGCGAGGCGCCTCTGGCCGCACCCGCGCGGACCGAGTCGCGTGAGCCCGCGCCTGCCCGCCGCGACACCGCGGCCCTCTGGGTGGCCGGTATCGCGACGGTCCTGGTCCTCGCCGCGATCGCCTGGTACCTCCTCCGCTAGCCTGATGCACCCGCTCCCCATCGCCTGCTGTGTCGCGCTGGTTGCGCTGGCCGGCTGCGCCGCGCCGTCGCCAGAGCCCGATGTGGCGGGTGCATGGACTGCCCTGAAGTTGGAGCCTGGTGTGGCTGCTACCATCCCGCTTGCTGCCGTTGCAGCGGCAGAGCGCGGCGAACTGGAGCTCCGTGGTGTTGTGGACAACACGACCTGGCTCCTGATCGCTGACGGGCGGGAGCTGGCGGCTGGGCGACTCCACTCCGCCACCGATGGGCTGTTCGGGCTGCATGCTCAGACTCCGCTCGCGGTCACGCTGACGCTGCCGACGACCGTGGCTGCCTCGACGCTCTGGTATCGGATGCGGCTGCGTCCCGTCTTCGAGGCCGAAGAGGACGAGGCGCTTGCTGGCGCGCCTTCGACCTGTGCAGGCGGAGGCTGCACAGGTGTGATCGGCTGGCCTGCCGATGTCGACACCTACCTGGTCTCCCCGCAGGGGGGCGCCGGCACCGAGCTTCGGCTCACAGGCGTTCCCGGTGTTGTCTGGGAGCTCCGTGTGAACGAGGGGGCCAACTTGCGCGCGCAGGCAGCGTCGCTTGCCGGCGAGAGCACTTCGGTGGTTGTGCCCGGCGGCGGGAGCAATGTGACCGTTACCGTCCGCTCGCGAACTGACGCATCGTCGCCGCTGCCCTATCGGCTGAGCCTGCGTGGCCTTGGCGGCCCGCTGACTAAGCCTTGAAGGTGGAGTTCGCTTCGCGGTGATTGTTGGCGTCGCCCGAGAGCGTTGACGGTGCATCTGCCATGATGTCGGCAGGCTCGAGGTCGGCACGGTTGTGGTGGGCGTAGCAGCGGGAGAGGGCGACGGCGGAGCCGTAGACCGCGAGTGCTGCGGCGCGGACCTGCACGCTCTTGCGGACGGCCGTGTTCCAGCCGAACTCGCACTGGTCGAGGCGGATGCCGTCTGCCGGGCCCGTGAGCCCCGACTTGTCGATCATGAGGCCGCGGCCGACGGCGAAGGTGCCGGCGATCTTGGTGGGGCCCGAAGCGAAGAAGGCGAAGATGCAGCGCTTGAGGGTGACGGAGGCAGAGCCCGTGATCAGGCCGCCGCTCTGCGACTCGTTGCCGAAGAGGAAGAGCCCCTCGACGAAGACATCTCGGCAGCCGCGAATCTCGAGGCGATAGGAGCGGGTGAGTGGCTCGCGCGGACGGGCAAGTACGGCGAAGGGGAGCAGCGCATACTCTTCGTCGATGCGGGCCGCTTCTCCGGGGTTGAGCGCCGCAAGCTCGCGCAGCTCCGCGTAGGCTGCGTTCACAATGCGGAGGTGTGTCATTCCCTCGATGACCACATCTTCGAGCAGGGCGCCCTCGAGGTAGAACTGGTGAGAGGCGCGGGCCGTGGCGGCGTCGCCGTCAAACCAGGCGACCTGGGTGTTGGGGGTGTGGCTGCGCCACCAGTTGAACCAGGGGGTGTTGCCTGAACTGGCAGCCTGCTGCGGCCGCTCCTCGGGCAGCCCCTGCGCGGGCGAAATGCGGATTTCACCGAGCTGTGCCCGCTCGCGGACGGCGGGGTCGGGTGCAGCGCGGTCGGCCTGCAGTCGGGCAATGGCCGCTGCGATGGCGCCGAAGGGGCGGTCTGCGGAGCCGTCACCAGCAAGGCTTCCCTCCTGCACATGCAGGAGGAAGGGTTGGACCACCGTGATGCGGGCGACGCCGTCCATGGAGCCGGCTGTCGCGCCACGCGTTGAGATCTGGACGGTCTTGGAGGGCTGTTGGCCGGGTAGCGAGAGGAGCGAGCCATCGTGCAGTTCGAGCTCGAAGCTGCCCGTGCCGAGGTCGGGGATACGGATGCTGGCTGTGCCGGCCTCGGGCGCAATGCCGATGCCATACAGGGTACCGTCGGGCGCTCGGAGCGAGGCGGTCGTGGGCCGAAAGAGGGCGCCGCCGCGGATGGCGAGATCGATGGCAAGGCTGTCCGAAATGGGGGCGGCCGAGATCTCCTCCGACCTGTTGGCCGTCACCAGCAGGCGAATTCTGCCCGGTCCTGCGCCGGGGGCCGAGGCGAGCGAGACGATGGTCGCCGCAACCGACTCCCAAGCGACCCGCAACACGGCTCGCGGAGAGCGTTCGAGTTCACGCGCGCCGGCAAACTCGTGGAGCGGGCGAGGCGGGGTCCAGAGGGGCGTCACGCCGCGCGACGGGTCGATGTAGGCCAGCTGCACAGTGGCCTCGCTCTTGGCCTCGTGCATCAGGTGTTTGCCCCGCACTTCAAAGGCGATCTCCTCACCGAAGGCGAGGTTGGGCGCCAGCCGAACACCCTGGAGTTCGGGCTCCGCATAGACGGGGCGCGTGGCCGGGCGCGTCGGGGCGCTGGGAGCCGGCAGGCGCGAAGTAGCTGGTGATGTAACCACGGGCGACTCCACGACCGCATGCGCGGCGGTCGTCCGGAGCTTGGGGTCGTTGAGGCCAAGGTCGAGGTTGAAGTCGAGTTTATCCTTGTCGTCACTGCTCCGCGATGGCGGCGTTGCGATGGCCGCCGTTTTCGGGGGAGCAAAGAGCGTTGCAACCTGCGACGGCGGCGAGAGGGGGGTCGCCATCTCGGTGCCGCCCGTGAGGCCAAGCTCGGCGTCGAGCGAGTCGGCACCGCTCAGGCCGTCGTTCACGCCGAAGGGATCGCCGAAGCCGAGCCCAACGCCGACCGGCTCTTCGATGCCGAAGGGGTCATCGGCGAAGGATTGGAAGCTATCGGGCGCTGAGGTCGCGCCGGTTGAGGCGGGGGTTGGGCCGCCGAATTGCTGGTCGGCAAAGGGGTTGGCTGAGGAGATGCCGCCCGTGTCGGAATCGCCGAAGGGGCTGTTGCCTGCGTCGCCAAAGGGGCTGTTGCCTGCGTCGCCAAAGGGGCTGTTGCCTGCGTCGCCAAAGGGGTTGTTACCGGCGTCACCGAAGGGGTTGTCGCTGAAGGTCGTGGACTGCTTGGAGCCCGTCGCCCAGCGGTCTGCGGGGTCGCGCTCTGCCCGTTGGGCTCCGCCTGTAGCGTGTGGCCGGACCACCTTGGGCGCAGAGGCGGTGCCGGTGGCGGGGTTTGCCAGCGTGGCGTGGCCGGCGTGCGACTGCGCAGCGAAGGCAGGGTTGGCTGTGGTGAACTTGGGCGATCCGGGAATGCTCGGCATGGCCTTTGTCGCGCCGGGTTTGGGTGGCACAAACCGGCCGACATTGCGGGCTTGGTAGGTGCCGAGCACGAAGACCGCGATGCCGATGACCGTGACAGCGGCTGCCAATGCCGGCGATTGAAGCATGGGCTGCTGCACGACGCAGGCGCCGAATCCCGAATCTGGCCCGCCGCCCGTGGCAGCGCCGAGCAGGCAGAGCAGGACGGGATAGAGTAACGAACCGCCGGCGAGCAGGAAGAGCACGAGGCCTACCTTCGCGATGGCGCTCCAGGTCTTGGGTGCCTTGAAATCCAGAGCCATGCGGTCGTTGCGGAGGAGGAGTGGAGGTGGCCTTCGGGCCGTCAGGGAGGGTCGCTAGCAGGTTGCAGGCCTGCTTCCTAGCGAGAGCGGGGGTTCAGGCGAGGAGGCGCTTGGCGATGACCATGCGCTGGACCTGCGAGGTTCCCTCGTAAATCTGGAGGAGTTTGGCGTCGCGCATGAGCTTCTCGACGGGGTACTCCTTCACATAGCCGTTGCCGCCGAAGACTTGGACGGCGTCGGTGGCGACCCGCATGGCGTTGTCGGCGCAGAAGCACTTGGCGTAGGCGCTCAGCATGGCGCTGGGCTGGTCGCGGTCCAGTAGGGTCGCGGCCTTGTAGGTGAGCAGGTGGCCGGCCTCGTAGGCAATGGCCATGTCGGCGATGAGGAACTGAATCGCCTGGTGCTGCGCGATGGGAACGCCGAAGGTCTTGCGCTCCTTGGCATACTTCACCGACTCATCGATGGCGCGGCGCATGATGCCGAGGCCGAAGGCGGCGATGTCGGGGCGGGTGCGGTCGAAGGTAGCCATCGCCAGCTTGAAGCCGTCGCCCTCGGCGCCGAGCAGGTTGGCTGCCGGGATGGCACAATCCTCAAGGTGAATGGCGGTGGTGTTGGAGCAGCGCTGCCCCATCTTGTTCTCCTTCTTGCCGATGGTGAGACCGGGCGTGCCCTTGGGGACAATGAAGGCCGAGATCCCCTTGTGGCGTGTGGCGGCGTCGCGGGTGGCGAAGATGACAATGAAGTCGGCGTGGCCACCGTTGGTGATCCACTGCTTGGAGCCGTTGAGGACAAAGGTGTCGCCCTTGCGCTCGTAGCGGCAGCGCAGGCCTGCGACGTCGGAGCCGGCGTCCGGCTCGCTGGTGGCGTAGGAGGCGAAGGAGAGGGCGCCGGTAAGGCCGCCG
Organism: Bradymonadia bacterium; assembly: GCA_044236985.1. Taxonomy (GTDB): domain Bacteria; phylum Myxococcota_A; class Bradymonadia; order REDH01; family REDH01; genus CAIWGR01. Next base: position 13,361 of record JBIIFW010000034.1, read on the forward strand.
AGATACTGCTTCTTCTGCTCGTGGCTGCCGGCCAGGAAGATGGGTGTAGCCGCAAGGTTGTTGGCCGAGATCGTGGTGGCGACGCCGACGCAGCCGTAGGAAAGCTCCTCGCAGATAATGGCGTGCTCGAAGGCACCGAGGCCGAGGCCGCCGTACTCCTCGGGGACTTCGACATTCATGAGGCCGAGGTCGAAGGCCTTGGCGCAGATGTCGCGGGGGAAGGTACCGTGCTCGTCGAGCTCACCCGCTACGGGGATGATGACGTCGCGGGCGAAGGCGCGGGCGGTGTCACGGATGGCTGTCTGCTCTTCGGTGAGTTCGAACTGGTACATGGGGTTTCTGCTCCTTCGGACGATGGGTCTTGGCGGGTCTACCGCGCACCGTTAGGACCGACAAGTGCGAAGCGGCAGTCCGGAGGCAGAAGATGAAGACCGAGGCGTGGGTGTTGGTTCGACACGGGGAGGCAGCGACCGCCTTTGAGCAGCGGTCTGTGGAGCTCCGCCCGCCCGGCGCCGGTGAGGTGATTATCGATGCGGCAGCCTTCG
>JBIIFW010000294.1:0-3851 GCA_044236985.1 Bradymonadia bacterium
TGCACCCGACACGGTCGGCATGCTCAGCTCCGACGGCGCCTCCGTCACGCTCAACCGCGCCACCTTCTCCGGCATCGACAACCTCGGCATTCTCACCACCGGCGCCGGCTCCGCGCTCGCCCTCACCAACCTCCTCATCGAAGAGACGGCCCCCGACCTGGCCTCCGGCCTCAACGGACGGGCCATCGAGGTCACACGCGGCGCCCGCCTCACCCTCTCCACGGCACTGCTGCAGGGCAACCACGACCTTGGCATCCTCGCTATCGACCCCAACACCAGCATCACGGCCACAGACCTTGCCATCGAGGGAACACGCAAGCGCATCGCGCCACGCGACGACTTCGGCACAGCGCTCGGCATCTACGACGAGGCGCGCTTCACAGGCGGCAACATCTCCCTGATCGGCAACGCCCAATGCGGGCTCCAAGTCGCGGGCGACGGCGCCTTCTTCGACATCGAAGGCGCCACCATCTCCGGCAACGCCGTAGGCCTCTCCTTCCAGATCGCCGGCGACGGCGCCGCCTTCGTCCGAGAGCATCTCCGCGGCGAACAGTTCTCCGACAATGCCGAAGATGTCTCCTTCGGCTCGCTCCCCATCCCCGACCCGAGCGGCGCGCTGCCTTGACAGCGTTGCGCGGCGCGTCAAAGAGGGCTCGGTAAGGCTGCTCCCTCTCGGTCCCCGGCGCACCATGCACCCCATCTATCGCACGCTCATCTGTTTTGGGGCAATCCTCATCGGAGCCTGCTCCGACGACGGTACGGCGGTCGGGCTTCGCGCCTCGCCAGACGGCTCCGGCGAAGGCTCCGGCAGCGGCTCCAGCAGTGGCTCCGGCGAAGGCTCCGGAGGCGCCAGCTGCTGGGTCGCCAGCCGCTCCGGCCTCTGCCCGGCGCAGCCCCGTGGCAGCAGCCCGAGCGACTGCTCGAGCGGCCGCATCTTTGAAGGCTCCGGCTTCGCGCCGGCCACCGGCCCCTGCCAGCCCCACCTCCCCGACTGGGACTGCCCTGTCGGATGGACCGCGGTGCCGGCCCTCACCGACGGCTCCGGCGCGGAAAACCCGCTAGAAGGTCTACCGCAGTTCTACCGCTGCGAACCCCCTCCGCTCCCCGCCGACTGCCCTGCCGGCACCTTCGCCCGCGTCGGCTCCGCAACCTGCCAGCCGCTTGGCACGGCCTGCCCATCGTCCGCAGATCGGTGGCCCGACGAGGCCACGCTGCGCGACCTCGCGCCGGCCTTTACCGGCCCTATCATCTATGCAGCCGCAGACGCTGCAGCAGACGGCGTCGGTACCCGCCAGAGCCCGCGTCCGCTCGTCGCGGCAGCCATCCGCGCCGCCCAAACCGGCCTCGTCGCGCTCGCGCTCGGCACCTACAACACGCCCGTCCGGCTCGACCGCAGCGTCGCGCTCGTAGGCGCCTGTGTCGCCGGCACCACGCTCACCTCCGACCAACCCTCCGATGGCGTCGGCGTCGTCGACATCTTCTCCGGCGCACCGGCGCTCATCGCCAACCTCTCCGTCACCGGAGAGCGGCCCGGCCTGACCATCGCGCCGGGCTCCGAATCACCACACACCCTCGCCGCGCTGGCCATTGTCGGTGTCCGAACCGTTGGCATTCTGGTCAACGGTGCCCAGGCCGTCACGCTCGCGCAGCTCCGCATCGATGGCACCCGCGCTGCGCAAGCCCGCACCTTCGGACGGGCCATCGCGCTCACAGATGGCGCTACCGTGGAGGCGACCGACCTCTCGCTGCTCGGCAACCGCGACATCGCCCTCTCGCTCGACGGTACGGGCACCGCGATCACCGCCATCCGCCTCCTCGTCGGAGCCACCGCCGAGCGCCTCACCGACGGCCTCTTCGGCCGCGCCATCGACCTCCGCGGCGGCGCCAGCGTGGCGCTGCGCGAGGCTGCACTGCTCGGCAACCGAGAGGTCGCCATCGCCGCGGCCGGCACCGCCACAACGCTCACCGCCGAAGACCTCTTTGTCTCCTCGACCCGTGCCCGTGCCCGCGACAGCCTTGCTGGCCGCGGCCTCGAACTCACCGACGGCGCCACCGCCACCCTCGCCCGCACCACCTTCGCAGATCACCTCGACCTCGCCCTCTCCATCGACGGCGCCGGCACCAGCGCGACCCTGCAGCAGGTGGTCGTGCGCAACACCCGTGGCGCCCTCGCCACGCTTGCGAACGGCTATGGTGCCAGCATCACGGGCGGCGCAGCGCTGGAGGCCTCCTCCACCCTCATCACGGGCAGCCACAGCGCCGGCCTCCTCGCCTCGGGCCTCCGCACCCGCCTTACCCTCGCAGACTGCCTCGTCGACAGCACCGAGCCCGACAGCGACGGCGCAGGCAACGGCATCGCTGTGGAGTCGGGAGCCATCGCCGACCTCCGCCGCACCCTCCTCACCGCCAACACCGAAGCAGCGCTCTTCGCCACGGGGCGCGGCAGCCGTGTCGAAGTCACCGACCTCACCGCGACCAACACCCGCTCCAACCCCTCCGACGGTCGCGCAGGGCTCGGACTCTGGCTCCAGGACAGCGCCGCCTTCGTCGGCGACCGGCTCCTGCTCCGCGGCAACCGCTTCGCCGGCCTCTACGCTACCGGCGCCGGCACCGAGGCGCGCGCCACGCAGCTGGTCGTCGCCGGAACCATCCCTCAGTCAGGCGACGGCCGCGGCGGCATGGGCCTCTTCATCACAGAGGGTGCCACTGCCGACATCGATGCAGCAGCGCTCCTCTCCAACCATGAGCTCGGCCTGCTCGTCACCGAAGCGTCGACCACTGCCACCCTCCGCGACGCGGTTGTTGCAGACACGCTGCCCCGCACGAGCGGCCTCCACGGCGGCGGCGCGGAGGTCCAGACCGGCGCCAGCCTTCGACTCGAGCGGGCGCTGCTGCAGCGCAACCGCGGCGTTGGGCTGCTCGTCACCGATGCCCGCAGCCAGCTCAGCTTCGTTGCGCTCACCATCGAGGCAACGAGGCCCCGCGCAGAGCCCCTCGGAGGCTTCGGCACAGGCCTCGCGCTCACAGGGGGCGGCGCGGCCGTCGGCAGCGACCTCACCCTCACGGGCAACGCGCTCTGCGGACTGCAGCTCGCGGGCGACGCCCTCTACCTCGACGTCGACCGGGCCACCATCTCCGGCAATGCCGTTGGCATTGCCATCCAAGGTCCAGGCTTCGGACTCACCGAACTCCGCGCTTCGCTCCGCGGCGAGCGCTTCGAGAGCAACGGCACCGATATCTCAAGCGAACAGCTCGAGCTCCCGGAGCCGGTGCTCGACCTCCGCTAGTTGTCGTCTGCGTCGCGCGGACCTTCGCCGCCCCTGCGGCCTTCGCCCCGACCGGGACCATCTCCGCGACCTTCGCGCGGGCCGCGGCCGCCGCGCTCCTCCTGCATGAGCTTCTTCATCGCCTCCCGCTGCGCCGGCGTCAGCAGCGCGCGGATCTGCAGCAGCACATCGACATCGTGTTGCCGAAGCGCCACCTCGGCCCGACCGGCCTCATCAATGGCCGCCATCACCTTGCTGCGGTCCGGGCTGTCGCTCTGCATGAGATCGCGCATCTTGTCGCGCGCATCCTCGAGCTTGTCGTCGAGCGGTGCCCGGCTGTCGCGACCCTTCCGTGCCAGCTCCTTGATCTGATTCAGCGTCGCATCGCTGATGCCCAGCTCCTTCGCATGTTCCTTGAGCAGCCGGAGCCCTTCGCGGGGGTTCATGCCGCCAGGGCCGTGACCGTCGCGCTGGCCGTCACCGTCGCCGGGCGGCGGCCCCATGGGAGCGGGCGGCGGCCCGCGGCGCTGGCCGGCCTCGGCGGTCGAGATGCCGGCTGCGGAGAAGAGCAGGGCACCCAGCAAC
>JBIIFW010000295.1:0-3850 GCA_044236985.1 Bradymonadia bacterium
TCAGTTACGGCCTCGCTCGCCCCCCGTCTTGCCGTTTTCGGATGCCCCCATGCTCAAGCGCGTCGCCCTGCTGTTTTCTGCTTTGCTCCTGCTTACCGCCTGCGGCGACGACAGCGGAAGCACGGTGACCTGCGCTGAGGATTGCACACGGATTCCGGACCCTGTCTGCGATGGTTCGGTGCAGATTTCGGCGCTTGGCGGCGGTCAGTGCGTGGAGGGAACCTGTCAGTGGGTCCCTATCCGGACGGATTGTGCCTTCGGGTGCGAGGCGGGGGCCTGCAGCGCCCCGCCGGTCGACCCCTGCGAAGGGGTGACCTGCAACGCACCGCCGGCGCCGCGTTGCAACGCAACGGTGGCTGTGGTGGCAGAGGAGGGAGGAAGCTGCGCGGACGGAGCCTGTACCTATGAGACAATCAACACGGACTGCGCGACGGCCGGGCAGGTCTGCGACGCTGGCGCCTGCCGCGCGCCCCGTCCCTGCGACGGCGTCACCTGCGATGCGCCGCCTGCCGCCTTCTGTGACGGCCGCACCGCGGTAGCCTACCCCTCGGCGGGCATCTGCGACGGCGGAAACTGTAACTACCAGGAGGTTCGAACCGCCTGCGCGGGCGCGAACGACTGCATCGACGGCGCCTGTGTGGCCGTGGACCGCTGCAGCGGCGTCAGCTGCGATGCGCCGCCGGCACCCTTCTGCCGCGGCACGGTCGCGACGGGCTACGACGCCGCCGGCAGCTGTGAGGCTGCGACGGGCAACTGCTCCTACAACGCAAATGAGACCGATTGCGCGGCCTCCGGCCTTCGCTGCGTGTCTGGCACCTGTCAGGTTCTTCCGGGCGACCCCTGCGCCGGCGTTGTCTGCAACGCTCCGATTGGCGCGACCTGCGATGGTTCCATCGCCAACACCTTCCTCGGTGCCTGCAACCCGCGGACCCGCGCCTGCGAGTACACCACCCCCACGCAGATCGACTGCTCGGCGACCGGGCTCGAGTGCGTTTCGGGGCGCTGTCTGCCGCCCGACCTCTGCGCCGGCGTGAGCTGCGATGCGCCGCCGATCGCGACGTGCGAGGGCACCGTATCGGTGGTCTCGACGCTGCCCGGCCTCTGCACCGAGGGCAGCTGCGGATACAGCATTGTTCGGACCAACTGCGCGGCGCGCGGCTTCATCTGCCAGGACGGGTTCTGCACCGACCCTGCCGCCTGTATCGGCGTGACCTGCGAAGCCGCCCCCGCGCCGGTCTGCGTGGGCGAAGTGGCCATTGCCTTTGGAAGCGCGGGAAGTTGCCGCGATGGAGAGTGTTTCTATCCCGAGACCAGCGAGGATTGCGGCGCCTACGGCGGCACCTGCGTTGGCGGCGAGTGCGACTACTCGGGCTCCTGCAACGTAGCCGACTGCATCACCCCTCCCGTGAGCGTCTGCGACGGCAACACAGCAGTGCGCTACCCCGCCAACGGAAGCTGTGTTCGTGGGGCCTGCGGCTACACGGAGACCCGCGTGGATTGCGCCGCGCGCGGCAGCACCTGCGAGGACGCCGCCTGCCTCAACATCGACCTGTGCGAGGGCGTCGTCTGCAACGCGCCTCCAGAGAACCGTTGCATCGGCGAGAACCTTCGGAGCTTCGGCGAGGGCATCTGCAATCCGGGCACGGGCGTCTGCGAGTATGCGCCCCTCAACACCGACTGCGCCGCCAACGACGCCACCTGCGTCGCTGGTGGCTGCCTGCCGAACGACCTCTGCGCCGGCATCACCTGCGACGCGCCCCCCGCACCCGCCTGCGCCGGCGGCTCGGCCGTCTCCTATGCGCTGCCGGGAAGCTGCGTTGCGGGTGACTGCTTCTACGCGGAGTCCTTTGAGGACTGTGCGGCCGAGGGCGGATTCTGCATCACGGGTGGCTGCGAGATTCCCGACCTCTGCCTCGGCGTGAGCTGCGTCTCGCCGCCGGCCGACCTCTGCGTTGGCGACACCGCGGTGGTCTTTGGCGCGTCGGGCCTCTGCCTGCTCGGGGACTGCAACTACCAGCGGACGGAGACCGACTGCGCGCTCGCCGGTGGTGAGTGCGCCGATGCCGCCTGCCAGTCTGTGGACCGCTGCGCCGGCGTGAGCTGTGACGCGCCCCCCGCTGACAGCTGCGACAGCGGCGCGATCGTTCGGCTCTACAACGGCGTGGGCAGCTGTAACGCGGCCACGGGCGCCTGCGACTACCCGAACGGCACCGTCGACTGCACCGAGACGGGGGCATTCTGCGCGGATGGCGCCTGCATCTCTGACGACCCCTGCTTCGAGGTAACCTGCCCCGCCTTCGACGCCCCCTACTGCGCTGGCGACCAGGCTGTCACGGTCGCCGAGGGCATCTGTGTGGATGGTGGTTGCGACTACGATGCGTCGCTCTCGTACGAGGACTGCACGCTCATCGGCCGCGTCTGCGTTTCAGGCTTCTGCGAGCTTCCTGCCGCGACGGTTGCCGCCGGCGAACTGATCATCACCGAGGCGAGCTTCACGGGGTCGACGGGCGGCGCCTGGTTCGAGGTGAAGAACATCACCGCGCGCACGCTCGACCTCCGCGGTCTGACGATCCGTGCCGGAGCCCAGACGCTCTTCATCGGCGCGGCGGAGCCCATCGGCCCTGGCGACTACGGCGTGCTCGCGAGCACCACCGCCATCATCGGCGACATCGTCCCCACCTTCGTCAGCGAGTCGTTCCCCGACCTGAATCCGACGGACGCGCTCGCTCTGCTCGCCGGCTCCACGCCCGTCGCGCAGATTGACTTCGCGAGCGGCATCGCAACCTCGCTCGAGGCTTCGACGCAGCTCGAGCCGCGGAGCTACCGCACGGCGCCGACCGCTCCGGCCAGCTGGTGCCTTGCGACCGAGAGCTTCGACATCGGTCTTGTTGCGACCCCAGGCTTCCTCAACAGCCCCTGCCCGGCGAGCGTGACGGCCTTTGCTGAGATCACCGAGATCATGCTGCTTCCGACCGAAGAGCCCGACTCCAACTTCCAATGGTTTGAGGTGCGAAACCGGACGTCGGCCGATGTGGATCTGACGGGCCTCCAGATCGTCATCAACGGCGCGGTTGCGGCACAGCTCGGCGAGGGCAATCTGCTGCCCGCCAACGGCCTCATCGTCTTCGGCACCACCTCGGGCGCTGCAGGCGGCCTGGTGAACATTCTCTACGGGTCGGGGACGACCGCTGTCACGCCCGGCTCGCTTGAGCTCCGCATGGCGGGCGTGACCATCGATAACGTCTCCTGGACCGGCAGCTGGCCGGTGGCTGCGGGAGCCTCGATGCAGGTCTCCAACAGCGCTGCCTCCAACAACAGCGTGTCGAACTGGTGCCTCTCGACCGCCCGTTACGATGCAACGGCCAACCTCGGCACGCCCGGCGCACTCAACGGCGTCTGCGCCCGCTAACCGCGCGGGTGATGCTCGGTGTGCACCCGCTTCATTCGGTCGCGGGTGACCAGCGTGTAGATCTGGGTGGTCGATAGGTCGGCGTGGCCTAGCATCGCCTGGAGCGCGCGGAGGTCGGCTCCGTGGCGCAGCAGGTGGGTGGCGAAGCAGTGGCGCAGCTTGTGTGGCGAGATGCTGTCGTCGAGCCCTGCGATGTAGGCGTAGCGCTTGAGGTTCTTCCAGAATCCCTGCCGGGTGAGCGGTCCGCCCCGTGCGGAGATGAAGACCGCGGTGGAGCTGTTCTTGCCCGAGAGTGCGAGGAGGCGCTGACGCGGCCCCTCCATCCAGCGTCGGATGGCGTCGCCGGCCACATCGCCGAGCGGAACGATGCGCTCCTTGCTGCCTTTGCCCCAGACGCGGATGAAGCCGCTTTCGAGGTAGAGGCCTGTGACGGGAAGCAGC
>JBIIFW010000035.1:0-13804 GCA_044236985.1 Bradymonadia bacterium
GGCGTGGATAGCGCGGATGCGCTCATCGTGGCGCGGCGAGACATCGTGGAGGCAGATGATGACGGAGGGGTTCAACAGCGACTCCTCAGGGGCCAAGTTTGGCGGGCAGGCTTGCTGCCTGCGCGGCCACGATCTCGCGATAGTGACCGAGCATGCGGGTGAAAACGGCGTTCCAACTGTAACGGGCGGCGACGGCCGCAGCACGCTCTGCGGCGGTAATGCTCGGCGGGCTGCCGTGCCAGCGAAGGATGGCTTCGGCAAGGGCGCCGGCTGAGCCACTTGCGAAGGTCTCGCCACCGAACTCGCGCGCAAGTTCAGCAGCGCCACCGGCATCGGCCGTGACGACAGGAGATCCTGTTGCGAGCGCCTCGAGCGTGGCGAGCGAGAAGGTCTCGTAGGGACCGGGCTGGATGACGAGGTCGGCACTGGCGAAGGCGGCTGCGACGGCCTCAGGCGAGGTCAGATAGGAGAGCCGCTGCACCTCGGGGAAGGTGCGGACGAAGCGCTCCACTGCACCCTCCAGCGGCCCCTTTCCGCCGATGATCAGCTGGAAGCGGGCCGGGTCGCGGAAGGCGGGATAGGCCTGCAGGAGCAGGTCGATGCCCTTCTCCGGTGCGAGGCGGGCGAGGTAGAGCAGCCTGCGTGGCGCGGTGCGCTCTCCGAGGCCGCTGAGCGCTGCATCGGCGCGGGGATGGAAGCGGTCGGTGTCGACGCCGAGCGGGGTGCGGAAGAGACGCGCGACGCCGAAGCCAGCCAGCTTGTCGACCACATGCTGGCTGGCGCCGAAGGTCGCGGAAAGCTGCCCGTAGGCGCGGCCGCAGTGGCGCTCCGCGAAGCCGGTGGCCCAGCTGCCGAAGCGCAGACCGAGCCGCTGCGCGTAGGGCCGGACGTAGGTGTCGGGATAATCGGCATGATAGAAGCCGACGAGGGCGGTGGCCTCGAGACGGCCGAGCCTTCGCAGCGCGGTGCGCACATGGCGGGGCAGCGTGTAGACGGAGCCGAGTTCGATGAGGTCGGGCTTCACGAGGCCGAGGGCCCAGGTGAGGTCGCCGGCATGGACGATGGAGCGATAGCCCGAACCTCCGAGCGGCAGGCCGGGAACCTCGATGCGGGTCGCACGACCGATCTGCTCCACCTTGCGCGCAGGACCGGGTACGATGAGAGCGTAGTCCACATCGGTGCGCTCGGAGAACCAGCGGAGTTTTGCTTCGTGGTAGGTCCGGACGCCGCCGCCCGTAGGCGAGTAGAGATTGTTGATGTCGCAGACTTTCAAGCGAGGACCTCACGACCGTGCGCACCACTAGCCCAACGAACCAGGCAAGACCAACTCTCGCCATGCTGCTCCTGCTCGGCTTCGTTGCAGCCTGCGGGAAGCAGCCCGATGCGCCGCAAGCGGCACCGGCGACGCCTGACGCACCTTCGGTCGCAACGGATGATGATGAGGCGAAGTTTGAGCGGTGGCGACGTGACGGCGACCTCTCGGCACTCACCGAACTGTGGAGGGCGCAGGTCGCGTCGAACGACGCGGCCAAGTGGGAGCCGCTGCTGCAGTCCACTGCATTTGGCATCACCCGGCTGCGCGGTGGAAAGGTGCCCGCCGAACTGCGCGAAGCACTCGCGGCCTTCGCCTCGGTGGAGGGGATTGCGCAACATCGACGCATCGACCCGCGGCTCGTGCTCCCCATCGCGGAGCTGCTCTGGGACCAGCGTGATGCAGCCGCGGTGCTGCGGCTCGCAGCGAATTTTGGAAAGCCACCGCACGAGCAGGGCTACCGGTTTCTGCGCTCCGCTGCAGACGAAGTGGCATCAAAACAGCCTTCGACCGTGACCGTCGCAGGAACCTGTAGCATCGTCTTGGACGGCGCTGCTGTGGAGGCCGGGAAACCGACCAACACGGCGCCGGGCAGCCACAGCGTAGGCTGCTCTGGGACGGCGCCGCGCCTCCTCCGCGTTGGCCCCGGCGAGAGCGCGCAGGTCACGCTGCCGTAGCGGCTGTGCCGCGCTACGAGGCGGCCGGAATCTGCTTGTAGAGGATGATGAGCGCGTCGCCCGGCGCGTAAAAGTCGGTCAGGCTGGCAGAGACCTCGAAGCCGAGGTCGAGGTAGAACTGGAGCGTCTTTCCGTAGCTCTCCTTGGAGGAGGTTTCGAGGCGCAGGTTTGCGCCGCCCTCTGCGCGGAGCTGCTCCTCGAGGTCGAGGATGAGGGCCCGTCCGAGCCCCTTGCCGCGGACGGAGGCGTCGACCGCGATCCAGTAGAGGTCGAAGGTGCGCGCGGTCATCGGCGTGGGCCCCCAGCAGATGTAGCCCGCGAGCTGCTCGTCCTGCTCCTCCGCAACCACGAGGACCTTGGCAAAGTAGCCGGTCGTCGCGGGGTCGCTGATGGCGCCATCGATGAGTTCCAGTGCGACCTCGACCTCCTCTGCGGTGAAGTTCTCGATGCGCTGCAGGAGGGCATGCAGCGGCGACCGGTCGGCGGCCTCGATGGTTCGGATCTTCATCTGTCGGCTCCCATTGCAGCAAGGGCGATGGTTTCAATGAGGTCAGCGTAGGAGAGCCCCGCCGAGGCTGCCGCGATGGCCATCCCGGCCTCGGGGTGGAGGTCGCAGTTGGGGTTGAGATCGATGACGCGGGGCAGCCCGTCTGAGCCGAGCCGCATGTCCACGCGGGCGTAGGAGGTGGAGCCGATGGCAGCGAGCGCGGCGCGCGCCTGGTGGTCGAGTTCGGCGAGCAGTTCGGGCGCGAGGAGGTGTGCCACAGGGCGGCTCACAGCCGCATACTCCGGTGAGTCTTCGTTCCACTTGCAGTCGTAGGTCACGATGGGCGCGTAGTCCTCAGGGTACCCAGAAAAGTCGATGCGGGTGGGGATGGTGATGGCGCGCCCCGGCGCCGGCAGCACGGCAACATTGATCTCGTCGCCCGGCAGGTAGGCCTCCAGCAGGATGGGGCCGCCGATGGTCTGTCGGAGCCAGGCGACACGAGCCGCGAGCGCTGCATGGTCGTGCACAATGGAGGCCTGGTCGATGCCGATGGAGGCGTGAGTCTGCGCAGGCTTCACAAAGAGCGGGTAGTCACGCGGGAGCTCCTTCACCGCCTCATCCGGCAGCAGTACCGAGCCCGCTGCGATGCGCACGCCGGCGCTCTGCAGGCGGCTCCGAACGGCATCCTTGGCGTAGGCAATCTCCAGCGCCTTCGAGCCCGCTCCGGTGAAGGAGATGCCGAGCCGTTCAAGCGCTGCTGGCGCCTCTCGCTCCCGCGTGGAGTCGCCGCCGAGCGACTCGACAAAGTTGAAGACAACCTCAGGCGCGAAGGGTGCGAGCAGCTCACCGAGCGCCTCGACCGAGTCGGAGACAGTGACGATGGTCACCAACCAGCCGCGCTCCGACAAGGCAGCGCGAACCGCCTCTGCTGTCTGTGCGACCTCCGCATCAGCATCGAGGGAGCGGAGGAGCTCCTCCGAGGCCTGCCGGTCGGCGGCGAGGTAGTCGTTGTTGTGGAGCACGACGCAGCGGCGGCCGGCGTGCGGTTGAGGCCGCGCCATCATCGCTGCCCAAGGGTTCCGCGCGCCTTTGCCAGCTCGGCCTTCCGCTCCCGCTGACGCTCTCGATGACGCCTGATGGCCGGCGCCAGAATCTCGCCGATGAGGTCGCGATAGGTGAGCCCCGCGGCCGTGGAGATGAGGCAGAGATCGGACCAGCCCGGCGTGAGCCCGGGGAGCGGGTTGCACTCGATGAAATTGACCCGTCCGTCGGCGTCTAGCCGCAGGTCGATGCGTGCAACATCGCGGCAACCAAGCGCAGCGAAGGCCTCCTTTGCGACCCGCTCAATCTCTCGGCCGAGCGCCGGATCAACTTGTGCCGGGCAGTCGTACCGGAGCCGCTTGGACCATTCGAGCTTGTCTTCAAAGGTGTAGACGGGGAAGGCCTCATCGGGATTGATGAAGACAATCTCCATGGCCGGCAGCGCCTTGGGACGGGTCTCGCCGAGGAGCGCGACCGTGAACTCACGGCCGGTGAGAAACTCTTCGACGAGCGCTGGGTGGCCATAGCGAGTGGCGAGCTCTCGGGCAGTCGCTCGGAGATCGGCCTCGTTCGTGACGACGCTGGAGGCGAATACGCCCTTGCTGCTGCCCTCTGCGGCGGGCTTCACGATGACGGGGAAGCGAAGGTCCTTCGGCAGCCTCTCTTTGCCGGTCTCCATGACGACGAAGTTCGGTGTGGAGATGCCGTGCTGCCGAACAACGCGCTTGGCCAGAACCTTGTCGAGCGTGATGGAGAGGGTCGCCGGATCGGAGCCGGTGTAGGGGATGTCGAGGAGCTCGAGCAGCGCCGGCACCTGCGACTCGCGGTTACGGCCGCGGAGGCCTTCGGCAACGTTGAAGACCACATCGACGTTGGCCACCGCGAGCAGGCTCGGCAGCTCGGGCGTGGCCTCCAGATCGATAACCTCGTGGCCGTAGGAGGCAATCGCGTCGTGGATGGCCGCGATCGTCTTCGGGGAGTCATACTCCGCCTCGGCATCGTAGTCGCCCGCAGCCTGCGGCGCAGAGCGCTTGAGGTTAAAGGTGAAGCCGACGCGAAGCGGACGCTTGCCGTTGCGGCGCGGCACCGGCCAGGCCAAACCCTGGCGGGTGGCAGCGCTCCGGAGGATGGCGTCGAGGACGGCCTCTACCGCGCCAAGGCCAACCTGCGCGGCCGAGACATAGAGGTCGGAACCAGGTCGGAGACTGGGCAGCGGATCCACATCGATGAGATAGACGCCGCCGCTGTCGGTGACCCGAAAGTCGATACGACCGAAGTCGCGCACACGCAACGCATCGAAGGCGATGCGGGCATGCCGCAGCACCGCGGCTTCGACCGAGGCGGGGAGCTGCGCGGGCACACGGGCCGTCACATCGCCGGGATGGTGGTGCTTGAGGTCGTAGTCGTAGAAGAGGTGGCGGCGACGCTCTGCGACTGCGGGCGCATACTGGTATTCGCCCACCGGCAGCACGCCGCCCGTGGTCGGCGAGGAGCGCTCCAGGAAGTCGACGAAGACATCCTTGCCCGAGACATACTCCTCCACCAGCACGCCGTGCGGATAGCGCCGGAGCGTCTCGGCCACGCGGGCCAGCAACAGCCCTGGCTCCTCGACGACCGACTCCTCCGTGATGCCCTTGGAGCTGCCCTCAAAGTTGGGCTTCACAATGACAGGATAGTCGAAGGCCGGTGGCGTCCAGGTGGAGAGATCATCCACAAAGGACCAGCGCGGCGTTGGCACGCCCACATGGGCGCAGGTCAGCTTGGTGAGGCGCTTGTCGAGGGCCAGCGTGCAGACATGCGCATCGGAGCCCGTGAAGGGGATGCCGAGCTGCGAGAAGAGGCCCGGGTAGAAGCCCACGCGGAAGCGCTCATTGCGACCCTCCGCGATGTTGAAGACCATGTCGGGGTTGAGCGCCTCGAGCCGCGCAACAAGCCGCGAGGCAGGGCCGCCGACCTCCACCGTCTCGACATCATGGCCGAGCCTACGGAGCGCCTCTGAAAGCGCCTCGATGGTCTCGGGATGATCGAACTCCGCCTCTTCTTCCGTGGCCTGAATCTGCAAGTTGTAGGTCAGCGCGATCCGCATGTTCTCTTGGCCCCGGCTGCGCGGCGGTCGACTCGCCCGCTCGTCCATCAACAGCGTTGGCGTTGTACCCCCTTTCAGACCGCGGTCAATGCGACCCGTGCGGAGACGCACAACACACTGCGAGCACCGGCGATTTTGCGTCAGGGGGCGGGCCCTACAAGGTAGGTTTGGCTACCTGCCGAGGCTCCCGACTGTGATCAACCGAATGCCAGCGTGGATAGGATGGGGCGCCGGACTGCTGGCCTGGAACGCCGGCCTCATCAACGCCGTCGGACTCATGGGATTCAGCCACGAGGCGATCTCACACATCTCCGGCGTCACAACGCAGTCGGGGCTGGCACTCTCGCGCGGCGACCTCTCGGTCACGGCACACCTGGGGGCTGTCATCCTCGCATTCTTCGCGGGCGCAGTCGCAAGCGGAGCCATCATCGGCGACTCCACCCTCCGGCTCGGCCGGCGCTACGGCGTCGCCCTCGGCGTAGAGTCGGCGCTGCTCTTCTTCGCCATGCTCTCGCTGCGCAACGAGGGCCTCTACGGGCAGTATCTCGCCTCCGCCGCCTGTGGCCTGCAGAACGCGCTCGCCACCACCTACAGCGGTGCCGTGGTACGCACGACCCATGTCACCGGCGTGATCACAGATCTTCGGCATCGCCATCGGGCGGCGCCTCCGCGGAGAAGCCGTTCCTGCAAACCAGCCGACGCTCCTCGCCATCCTCTTTGCAGGCTACCTCCTGGGCGGCGTGACAGGAGCCCTCATCTACGACCGAGCGGGGAGCGCAACGCTGGGGATACCAGCCGCCGTCACCGCCCTCCTTGCTCTCTCCTACAGCGGCTTCGTGAAGCTCCGCCTCCCCTTCCTCGGCGGCCGCGGCTGAGGCCCCTGGGCGGCCGATTGTTGCCCCGGCGAGATCGTGAATCTATCGGGCCTCACCTGCACGCCGCGTGAGCCCGACTTGAGCAGCTCCTACACCTCCGCCTACCTCCGGTTGCCCGCCCAGCTCGGCGCCTACCACCTGACCGATCGGCTCGGCGCAGGCGGCATGGGCGTGGTCTACCGCGGTAGCGCGCCGGGCGGTACCGAGGTCGCGGTCAAGGTGATCCGAGAGGCGGTCACCAGCGAAGAGGAGACGCAGCGCCGCTTCCTCCGCGAGGCCCGCGCGGCGGCCCGCCTCGACCATCCGAACATCGCGCAGCTCTGGGACTTCGGACGGGCCGATGGGCTCAACTTCCTCGTCATGGAGCTCGTACCCGGGCAGCAGCTCTCGCGCTGGCGCAAGAGCCCGCCGCCCGGAGAGCACCTCCTGCCGGTCTGCTTCCAGATCCTCGACGCGCTCGCCTACGCCCACGCCCGCGGCGTTGTCCACCGCGACCTCAAGCCAGAGAACATCATGTTCTTCGGCGCCGACGGCGAGCTGCCGCGCATCAAACTCATGGACTTCGGCGTTGCCCACCTCCGCCACGACGCTCCGGCTTCGGAGGCGGAGGAAGAGGCCGGCTTCGTGGGCACGCCAGCCTACATGAGCCCCGAACAGGCGCGCCGTGCGGCCGCCGTTACACCCGCGTCCGACCTCTATTCGCTCGGCATCATGCTCCACGAGATGCTCGCAGGCTACCTGCCCTTCCGCGAGCGCTCCGTAGCCGCCACCCTCCTAGCGCAGATTCATGCGCAGCCGCCCCTGCTCGCCATCCGCCCCGGCCTCTCGGTGGCGGGGCCGCTCAAGGTCACGATCGAGCGGCTGCTGCAGAAGCGACCCACAGACCGCTTCATGTTTGCAGCCGACGTCTCCGCAGTGCTCGCGCAGTGCACCATCGTCGGCCAGGCCGAGCCTGTCGCTGCGCCCGAGCTTCCGCCGCCTGCTCCGCTGCCGCCGGCACCACCCCTCGCTGCTCCGCCGGTGAGCGATGAGGAGGAGGAAATCCACTTCACGCTCCAGGTGAGCCACTTCGGAACCCTCGCAGAGAGCGAGCCCGCTGCGCCGCCTGCTGGCGAGCAGGAACCGGCGCCACCGACCGAGAAAGGGAACGAGCCGGCGCCACTGCCCGATCCCATCGCGGCCCTCTTCGCCCGCGCCTGGCTGGAGCCCCAAGCGTCGCTTCCGCTGATGCTGTCGGAGCCCTCCCTAAGCGTCTCCGCACTTCGAGAGCCGCCCCTCGTCGGGCGGGTGGGCGAGCTCGCCCGCATCAAAACGCTGGCTGCCGCCGCCTGCCGCAAGCAGCGCGGCGCGGCAGGCCTGCTCGTCGGTGAAGCGGGCATGGGCAAGAGCCGGCTGCTGCGCGCGGCCCGCGAGGCCCTCGAGCAGAGCGGCGCCATGCAGGTCTGGAGCCTCGCAGCAGAGCCGCACGAAAGCTCCGGCCGCGCCGCGCTCCTCGACACGCTCACCTCCGCGCTCGGGCTCCACACCACGCAGCCCTCCGACTGGCTTGACCACCTCTGCGATCTCTTCCCCGAACGTGACCGCCACGCCTGGAACGCCAACCAGCTCCACCGCCTCTTGGCATCCGACACCGAGGCCGAATCCGCCATCCCTTCGAGCGAGGCCGAAGAGTTCCGCATCGTCGCCTGGGTCCTCCGAAAGGCTGCCGCCCACCGACCGGTCTGCCTCGCGGTTGACGACCTCCACCTGCGCGATGGCTACCTGCCTCGCCTCCTCAGCTACCTCCTCCGCGAACACCGCGAGGGGGCGCCCTGGTTCTTCCTCGCCACACTCGATCATGAGCGGCTCAACGATGCCGATGAATGGCTCCCGACCCTGCAGGCCTTCTCCTCGCGCGGCCTCTTGGACCTCGTCCGGGTGCGGGCCCTGACCGCAGACGAGGCGCGACGCTGGGCGCAGGCGGCGCTTCCGGGCCAGCCAGCCTTCGCGCAGACCGTCGTGCAACGAGGAGAGGGTAACCCACGCATCATCGCCTCGCTCATCCTCCATCAGCGCGACCAGAGCGCAGGGGCGCAACAGCCGTCCAACCTCCCCGACGAACTCACACTCCTGCTCCGCGACCGCATCGCGCACCTCGAGCAGCGGGGCCGGCTCTCGCCCGAGGCGCTCGCTCTCGCTGAACTCATCGCTGTCTTCGGTGAACCGCTCTCCTTCGAACTCCTCGTGGTCGACCACCGCGCAGAGCTGGGCAGTCGACCGCCCGGCGCCCTCTCGCTTGCAGAGGCACTCGGAGAACTGCTCGACTGCGAGCTGTTGCAAGAGCCGGAACCCGACCTCTTCCGCTTCGACGCGCGCGCCCTTGCAGCGCTCTTTCTCCAGCGCGCCGAGCCGAAGCTGCGCGCGCTCCACGCCAGAGCCGCGCGTGCCAAACTCGAACACTTCGGAGCAGACCAGCCCGGGCGCGCCGCCGAGCTCGCACACCACCTCCTCGCCGCAGACCAGCACGAGGCTGCCGTCCGCCAGCTCCTGCTCGCGGCGCGCCACCAGGCCCGCGCCAGAAACTTCTCCCGCGTGCGCAGCCTCGCCGAGCAGGCCCTCGGTGCGATCGAAGCCATCGATGCCGCCGATCTCACGCAGGCAGAGAGCTGGCGTGTGGCAGCCAATGCGCTCCTCCTTGAGAGCCTCGTGCAGACCGGTGAACACGCCGCCGCACGGGCGCTCGGCAGGCATCTCGTCCCGCAGGCCGGCGACGGCACCGAACTCCAGCGTCGCGCGCTCCGCACGCTCGCTACCTCCGCGCTCCAGTCCTCCGCCCCGCGCGAGGCCCGCACCCTGCTCGAACTCTGCCTTGGCTCCGCCGATCGCGCGGGGGACGAAGAGGGGCGCATCCACATCCTTCTCTCGCTCGGGGGCCTCGAACTCCACGAGTCGCAGCTCGAGGCGGCGCGGGACTGGCTCGCACAGGCCATCGTACAGGCCCAGCACTTCAACCACCTGCTACCACGCGTGCTCCTCGAGGCGGCCCGCGCTGCGCGACTCGCAGATGATTGGGACGAGGTCGAGGCGGCGGCCTCCGAGGCCGAGCGGAGGGCGCGCGAGGGCGGCGACCCCGTCGCAGTAGCGGCAGCCCAGACCCTGCTCGGCGAGCGGGAGCTCGAACTCGGAGAGTTGCACCGTGCCGAGGCGCTTCTCGGTGCGGCCGCAGAGGGCTTCGCCGCGACGGGAAGCCGCCAGCCTGCCGCGGAGGTGCTCGCGCTGCAGGCCCACCTCGCAGCGGCCCGCAACAACCGCGCAGATGCCTTCCTGCTCCACGCCAACGCGGAGGCTGCATTCGCCGCCCTCGGCAACCGCTCCGCCGCGGCGATCGAGCGCGCAGAGCAGGCACTCCTCGCAGCCGTCGAACACAACTGGCCGCTCGCCTCGCAGCTCGCCGCATCGGCGCTCCACGAAGATGGGGAGCAACGCATCGACCATCACCGGTTCGTCCGCCTCATGGGCGAGCTCGCGCTCCTCGCCATCGATGCAGGCCAAGAGGCACTCGCAGCGGCGCTCCTCATGCCCACCTACCAGAAGCTCCAGCGCATCGGTCTGCTCCCCATTCTGCAGCCCATCACGCGCGCCATTTCCGACCGGGTCGCTACCACCTCCGCATCGGGGCCCAACCCATGACGCGCCGGCTCTCACCCGACCAACGGGGCCTCGACGAGGCAGCCACCATCCTGCGAAGCGGAGGGCTCGTCGCCATGCCCACCGAGACCGTTTACGGGCTCGCGGCAAATGCCCTCGACCCGGTCGCGGTGGCGCGCATCTTTGAGGCCAAACGGCGCCCCTCTTTCGATCCGCTCATCGTCCATCTGCCCTCTGCAGACCAGGCCTTTGCGCTCGCAACCTTGGTACCTGAGACCGCGCGCCTCCTCGCTGCAGCCTTCTGGCCCGGACCACTCACGCTCGTCTTGCCGCGTGCCACGATCATCCCCGACATTGTCGCTGCCGAACTGCCCACCGTCGGTCTCCGCGTCCCCGCCCATGCCGTCGCGCGGCAGCTCCTCGAGCGGGCCGGCCTGCCGCTCGCTGCGCCCAGCGCCAATCTCTTCGGCTTTGTCTCCCCCACCTCTGCCGCCCATGTCCTCGACGGGCTCGACGGCCGCATAGACGCTGTCCTCGACGGCGGCCCCTGCACCCACGGTCTCGAGAGCACCGTTGTCGCCTTCGACGAAGATCGGCCCATCATCCTCCGCCACGGCGCCATCACCCGAGAGCAGATCGCTGCGCTCTGCGGCGATGTAGGAGAGGGTGCCCGCATCCTCGAACGCCCGCTCGCACCCGGCCAGCTTGCACGCCACTACGCCACGCGCACCCCGCTCCGCCTCTTTGACCGCGCAGAACAGCTCCCCGCACCGGCAGCAACCGCAGCTCTCATCGTCGTAGCCGGCCCGCTCCCGGAAGCGCAGCGCTCCGGCAACCTCTCGGCGCGAGCGCTCTCAACCAGCGGCCGCCTTCCTGAGGCAGCGGCGGCCCTCTTCGCCGCCCTCCGCGAGGCCGACGCCTCGGGCGCCTCCGAACTCCGCATCCTGACCTGCGACGACAGCGGCCTCGGCCGCGCCATCAACGACCGCCTCCGACGCGCTGCCGTCCGCGCCTAGAAGTCGGGAATCGTCGGCGTGCCGCTGAGCGCCGACAGCCAGAAGTCTGCCATCGAGGCCATTACGGGCGCCTTCTCGTAGATGGTGAAGTGGCCGGTCGCACCGTCCATGTACATGGCGATGGTCTGCGGCGTGCCATCCAGACCGAGCCGCTCTCCGCTCATCGGCAGCGAGCCCTCCACCGTCTGCCAGACGCGCGACGGGTCGAAGTCCCAACCCGCAGGCGAAATCGGAATCCCATCCCCTGAGATGAGCAGCGCGTTCATCGACACCCAGGGGGTCGTGTTATCGTTGAAGCCGTTGGTCATGTAGACGCTCGTGCCCGCAGGATGAGCCTGCCAACCCCTCCACCAGCGGGCATAGTTGTGCGGATCCACGACATCTGCGCCGAGCTGCGCCAGCTGCACAATCGGGTGAAACCGGTCGAGCTCCGACTGGGTCCCAACCAGCCCTTGGATGAGCTGCGCGATGTCCACCGGGTCGGTCCGCTCCACAATCGTCACCGAGAGATATGCCCCCACCCCATTGAATCCGAAGGCCACAAACCGAGGGTCAACACCGGCGACCAGCGCGCCCACATCGGCCCCCTGCGACTGCCCGCCATAGACCAGACGGCGCAGGTCGAGCCCCGGAATCCCCGGCAGCCTTGTCGACGCCTGCTCGAGAAGCCGCACGAAGTAGCTCGTGTCTGCCACCTGCTGCCGGAAGACATTCCGACCCGCTGTCGGGTTCGTGTAGTTGAAGGTGCTGAAGACCTCGTCGGCCGCCGGTCCGGACCGCCCGGAATGAAACTGCGGCTGAAAGTTCACCACCGCGAAGCCCCGCTCGATCGCACGCTGCGCCGGCTTGGACCGCAGGTGCGAGCGTTGATCAGCACCCGTGCCGTCTATCCAGACAAGCACCGGGAATGGTCCCGGCTGCCCCGCGGGATACATGATGGAGAAGGGCACCGACTCGTAGCGAACCACCGCCGGACGACCATCCTCACCGAACGAGATCGCGCCGCCAGCCGCCGTGAAGGGCGTCTGCCCCTCCATGAAGATCGGCGTCTGGTAGTCGCCCAGCCAGACCTCGTAGGCGGGCCGGCTCTCTGCCTCCGACCGTGCAAAGGCGGTGACCTCAGGCTCCGCCGTCTGCGCGGGGTCGGTCACCGCGGCATAGAGCGCGCGCGTTTCGGCGACGGGATCGGCCGTGGTGAAGACTGTCGCCACCGCAAGGTCGTCGGCCGTCAGCCCCTGCGCCGCAAGGCAGGGCCCGAGCCGCGACAGAGAGGCAGCAACCTCGCCACTCCCCGCCATCGCCTCCGCGAAGGCTGGGGAGCCATCGAGTTGGCGGCCGCTACCCCAGTCGCGCAGCACCCAGGCGCCGTAGGTCGCAGCAGGCTCCAGTGCGTAGCCCGGCACAGGCGCGGCCTGCACCGTGTGGAGCGGCAGGAAGATATCGTTCCGTACCGCGATCTGGCTCTCCAGCGGTACCGCCGGACCACAACCGGCGGCATCGAGCCGCATCAGCCGCAGCGGCGACCCGGCCGACATCGTCTCCAGCTCCGAGGGCAGCGTCGCCCCCGACAGACCGGCCGTCAGCGGAAGGTAGATGACAGGCATCGTCGAGAAGCCCTGCACGACCCCCTCGATGGCGCGCCGGTAGGTCGAGAGCACACCAACCCTCGCGCGCGGGAAGTCCCCCAACTCCACCGTGCCGTCGTCTCGCAGCCTCGCATCGCTCGGCCAAGGCATCCGAAAGAACCCCGAGCCCTCCGGCTCGAAGCGGGCCTGCGCAAAGCCTGCTTCGCCGCCCGCGCCCGACCCGCTCCCATCTGCTGAGCCGTCCAGAGCAGCCTCGCCGCTCCCCAAAGCGCTGCTTCCCGCGCCGTCAACCGCGCAGGCCTGCAGCAGCAGAACGATGCCCACTCCCGGCCAGATTCTCAGTGCCCGCATCGCTCGCTCCGTCCAATGGGTTGTCGCCTACTGAGCGGCTAACCGGGCAGCCTCCGACGGTCAAAGAAGGCCGCCACATCTTGCGTGAACAATCCTCCGCGGCCGCCGTCTGCAAAGGGTGCGTCCGGCCGCCTTTACCGCTATGGTCGCCGCAATCCCGACTCTTCCACGCCGACTTGGAGCTGTTTCATGCGTCACCTCGCCACCTTCGCGCTCTGCCTCATCTCCCTCGCCTCTCTCGCCGCCTGTCATCACCCGCAGCCCGTCTTCGTCCGCGGCTCCGATGTGCAGGGCCTCGATGACCCGGCCATGAGCACCAAGCTCGACCGCCGCGACCTCGAGCAGGCGCTCCGAGAGAACATGGACTCCTTCGTCCAGTCCCGATTCTACAACAACCTCCGCGACGAGAACGGGCAGCCCCCGACCGCCGCCATCATGACCATGGAGAACTGGACCTCCGAGCACATCGAGCCCCAGCTTCAGGCCCTCCTCGGCATGGTTGAGACCCAGCTCGTCAACTCGGGCAAGTTCACCGTCGTCTCGGCTGCACTCCGCGACAAGCTCCTCGCCGAGCTCCGCACGCAGCAGGGCAAGGAGTTCGACCAGGCCCGCGCCGTCTCCATGGGCCGCCAGCTGGGCGTCGCCTACTTCGTCACCGGCCGCGTCGTCGACAACGCCGAGCGGACTGCCGACGCCCGCCGCGTGCAGTACTTCATGTTCATGCAGGCCCTCGACGTCGCCACCGG
>JBIIFW010000296.1:0-3834 GCA_044236985.1 Bradymonadia bacterium
CGGACAGCTCCGGCTCCATGTAGGCGACATGAAGATCAACGCCCGCCTCACCCTCTTCGGAACGCCGCTCGACGCCGTCGTCTATGTGGCCTTCGACGCCCCGATCACACTGGCTGCCAGCGGCGGACAGCTCGGCATCACTGTCTCGGCCATCGAGAATGTGCAGCTCGAGGTCAATGTGGTGCAGCCCGAACTTGCCGGCTTCGAAGACGCCATCTCCGAACTTCTCGGCAGCCAGCTCGTGCCGGCGCTCGGCGGCCTGCTCGGCAACGGGACGCCGCTCGCCAGCTTCCCGCTCCCCGAGATCGACATCAGCAGCCAGCTCGGCCAGCCCGCCGGCTCGCTCGTCATCGCCATCGACGTCTTGTCGAACCCCGCCTTCCGCAACCGCATCGACGGTAACACCATCGTGTACGGGCAGCTCCGATGAAGACCCTCTACCGCTCTCTCGCCCTTCTCTGCTTCGCGGCCGGCCTCGCGGCCTGCAGCGACGATGCGCCTGCGACCACTGTCGAAACCGACACAGCCGCCGATGGCTCCGCCGCGACCGACACAGGAGCAGACTCCGGCTCCGGGATCGCCGATACAGGCACCGACACGGGCTCTGGCTCCGGTGCGGGCCCGGAGGCCTTCATCACCTGCGACAGCGACGCCGACTGCGGCGACGGCCTCGACTGTACCAGCGACAGCTGCGTCGCCAACGGCTCCGGCCAGCGCATCTGCGCCTGGACCCTCGCCGAACGCACCTGCCTCATTGACGGACTCTGCATCCGTGCAGGCGGCGCCAATCCCTCGAACGACTGCGAAATCTGCGACACCGCACAGCCCAACAGCTGGGCCTTCCGGCCTGCGGGCTTCGCCTGCGACGACGGCAACGCCTGCACCCAGGCCGATGCCTGCGCAGAGGGCGGCACCTGCATCGGCGGCGAGCCCCTCGCCTGCGACGACAACGAGCTCTGCACGGTGGATGCCTGCAGCCCCTTCCGCGGCTGCGTCTATCTCCCCGTCCCCGACGGCGCGGAGGTCGCCTGTGACGACGGCGCCGGCTGCACCAGCGGCGATATCTGCAAGCGGGGCCGCTGCGAGGGCGCCCCGGTCGTTTGCGACGACGGCAACGGCTGCACCGACGAGCTCTGCATCGAGGGTTCGGGCTGCACCCCCTCCTTCAACACCGCGAGCTGCGACGACAGCAACCCCTGCACGCTCGAGACGACCTGCAGCGAGGGGCGCTGCGGTGGCGGAACTCCTAACAGTTGCAACGACTTCAACCAGTGCACCATCGACCTCTGCGACGCCGACGCCGGCTGCGTCAATCTTCCCACCTTCAACCCCTGCTGCACCGGCGCGGTCTCGGTCTGCGACGACGGCGACGCCTGCACCACAGACCTCTGCAACCCCGAGACCACCGAGTGCTCCTACGAGGATAACACGGCGCCCTGCGACGACGGCAACGCCTGCACCGAGGCCGACACATGCGCCGCGGGAAGCTGCGGCGGCGCCACCCGCTCCTGCGATGATGGCAACGACTGCACTGCCGACGACTGCAACATCAACATCGGCTGTCTGCAGAGTCCGCTCTCCGGAAGCAGCTGCAGCGACGGCTTTGACTGCACCACGGGCGACAGCTGCGTCGCCGGCAGCTGCCAGCCTGCCGACAGCTCGCTCTGCGTCTGTACCCCCAACTTCGATGATGTGGCGAAGGTGAATTCGCTCCAGCTCAGCGATCGCGCGGCAGGCGGCCCTGCGCTCGACCTCAACGGCGACGGCCGCCCCGACAACGCGCTCGGCGGGCTCGCAGGCCTCGTCAACGCACCGCTCGCCGACGCCGTCTCGGGCGGCAGCATCTTGCTCCTGCTTGAGTTCATCCAGTTCGGCTTCGGCGACTTCGTGACCGGCCTCCACAACGGCACGCTGACGGGCGACCCCACCTGCGACCCGCAGACCCAGACCTGCGACTATCTTGCGCAGCGGGCCCTCATCGACCCCGGCACCTGCCGCTCCATCGTCCAGATCCCCTCCAACTTCGACGGAGCGCTTATCCGCGCCGGCGGCCCCGGCACCACCATCCCCTTCTCGCTGCCGCTTGGCGGCTCGGTGCTCGACATCCAGCTCTTCAGCGTGACCGCCGAGCTGACGCCGATCCTTTCCGCGGGCCAGGTCATTGGCTTCACGGGCATTCTCGCCGGCGCGGCCACCGAGTCGCAGCTCAGCGCAGCCATCCGCTCGGTCCCTGCGTCGGCGCTCCCGCTCCCACCCGAGACCATCATCAGCACGCTGCGGAGCCTGGCGCCCAACGACATCGACACCAACGGCGACGGTGTCCTCGACGCAAAGTCCATCGCGCTGCAGATCGAGGCCATCGACGGCCGGCTCGTCGGGGCCGAAGCACCCTGATCAAATCTCGCGGAAGGCAGACCAGAGGCCGGCCGCAACGACGAGCAGGCCGAGCACGACCGCCACAAACCCTGCGCCGCCTGCGTACCACCACCAGAGGATGCGGCTCCGCTCGGGCTCCCGGAGTTGCCCGTGGTAGCGATTGGGGTGCCAGAACCAGCCCCGCTCGAGCTGCCCCTCGCGCAGCAGCTCGGCGCGCAGCAGCAGATGGTAGCGGAGCGCCGCGGGGAGCCCGAAGAGGTGGCCGGCGGCGACAAGCCCAAAGCCCCAGCGTTCCGCAACCTCCCAGGTCAGGAGCGACATGGAGGCGAGGCCAAGAGCCGCGAAGAGGAGGACAAGGACCAGGTGGAGTTCTCGCATGGCTGACGCGCTGCGTTAGGGAATTGGCGGCTGTGCGGGGCAATGGGCACACGGCTTTCTTGCTTGTGTCGCCACGCGAGATCGTGCAAGAAACCCACACCGATTCGTTGCCAAACTGGAGCAGTTCTACATGCGTTCCACGACACGTCTTCTCCTCTGTCTCCCTCTCGCTGCCCTGTTTGCCGCCTGCGGCGACTCCTCCACGAGCGCAGGCTCCGGGAGCGACACCGGCACGGCGTCGGATACGACCGCGACAGACAGCGGTAGCGGCGTCTCGGACACTTCAAACGACACCTCGGCCGACACGAGCGGCGACACGACGACGCAGGATGGCTCGGGCGACACGACCAATCCTGGGACGCTGCCCATTGGCGAGCCCTGCGCCTCTGACGAGGATTGCGCCTCGGGCATCTGCTACACCACACCCGAAAACCCCGACCAGGGCATCTGTTCGCAGCCCTGCATCCGCGACCGCGACTGCCCCGAGGCCTTCGACTGCGTGCGGGTGGACAGCTCCGCCGATGCATTCTCGATCTGCATCCCGGCCGACGTCTGCGTCGATGCCGACGGCGATCAGTTTGGCCTTGGCGCTGCCTGCCTCGGCGTAGATTGCGACGACAGCAACGCCACCATCAACAGCGCCGCCACGGAGCTATGCGATGGCATCGACAACGACTGCGACACGCAGATCGACGACAACCCGGCCGGCCTCAACGAGGACTGCGACACGGGCTTCTCGGGCATCTGTGCGCTTGGCCGCACGGCCTGCGAGGGCGCCATCACCTGCGTGGCCCGCTTCGAGCCTTCGTCGGAGATCTGTGACGACCTCGACAACGACTGCGATGGCGAGACCGACGAAGAGGCCTCCGACGCCATCATCCGCTACCTCGACGCAGACGGCGACGGCTTCGGCGACGACCTCAGCACCGTGACGGGCTGCGATGAGCTCCTCGGCTATGTCCTGATTGGCGGCGACTGCGACGATGCCAACCCCGACGTCCGGCCCGGCGCCATCGAGACCTGCGACCTCGTCGACAACGACTGCAGCGGCACCGTAGACGACAATGTCACCTTCGCCAC
>JBIIFW010000331.1:0-3438 GCA_044236985.1 Bradymonadia bacterium
GGCCGCATCGAGCGCCTCGTTGTAAGGCAAGAATCGGTTGGCAACCAGATAGAGCCGGCCCACGTAGCGCATGACGCGTGGTAGGTCGGCGATCATGCGGAGCGTGGGGTCGAGCGTCTGCGTGTGGCCCTGATGGAAGGGAGGGTTGGAGACGACGAGGTCGTAGCCGCCGGTCGCATCGGAGAGCCCTTCGGAGGCCCGCACCGTGGCTGCAGCGCCAAAGGAGGCGAGCGTCGCGCGGGTCGCTTCGAGTGCCATCCAATGGGTGTCGACAGCCTCCACCTTTGCAGCCCTGCCGGTCTGCAGCAGGAAGCGGGCAAGCCAGCCGGCGCCGCAGCCGAGGTCGAGTGCGGAGGTGGCCTGCAGGACGGGAAGGTGGCGGAGAAGCAGGCGGGAGCCCTCGTCGAGACCGTCGGCCGCAAAGACACCCGGCGCCGTCGAGACCTCAAGCGCGACCGGGCCGCTGACGGTCTCGACCTGGGCCTGAAGCGTCCGGAAGTTCTCCATCGCGGGCGCTGGCTCGTCGGTCCGCTCGAAGGCCTCGATGCGGGCATGGTTGCCGTAGGCAACGGTATCGATATAGCGCCAGCCCTCGCCGGCGAACTTCTCCGCCGAACCGATGCCCTCGTCTTTGCTCCCGACCAGCCGGAGCGAGCAGCCGGGCGCAGCCTTCTGCGCAAGGTGCGCGAAGAGCCAGCGGGTGAGCTCTTTGCCCTTGGGCAGCATCACAACGATCGGGCCGGCTGCGCTCTCCGGAGGGTTGCCGAAGGTCACCGGCAGACGGGCTGCTGCCCGCTTCACCGTGTAGTCGAAGGTGTGGGCGATGGTGGTCGGCCAGAGCGACTCAATGGTGCGGAGCGTCGCGATGTCGGGTAAGGCGTAGACCGCCGAGGGAGCAGCTTCTTCGGGATCGGTCACACGCGCCAGCAGGCGGGCAGAGCCGGGTAGTTCACCCTTCGACATGAGGCTTCCTTTGAGACAACGCGACCTTCTTGTTGCAGCGAGGCGCTAGGCGATGCGCATCGCAGCCCGCAAGATTCTTCAGTCTGCCGGATTCGACCGTGGCGCCAGCGAGTGGCTCGCGGAGGCCTGGACGGGCAGCCGTCGCGGCGAGTTGACCGTCGACGCTGAGCCCCTCCGCTTCACCCCCGAGGAGGGAGGCGTCTGGCAGCTCCGCAACCGCTTCTACCCCGAACTCGAGGTCGGCTGCACCATCGTGGCAGCGCGCACCGGGCCCGTCGTGCTCGCCCACCACAAGCCCGTCGGTGTTGTGACCTCCCGGGTGGACGACGGCGGCACCTCGGTCTTCAACGCGCTGCCCTGGCCCCACCTCGCCGAACGGGTCGAGCCGGTAGGTCGTCTCGACATGGAGACCACCGGCCTCCTCCTCTTTACGGACGACGGCGAGCTGCTCCACCGGCTGACCCACCCCAAGCGGCAGGTCGAACGGAGCTACGAGGCAACGCTCCGCACCCCCATCACAGAGGCGGTCGCAGAGCAGCTCATGGCTGGTGCCATCACCCTCCGCGACGGCCATGTGCCGGCCCCGCGGAAGATGCAGAAACTCGATGCGGAGGGGCGCCGCTGGCAGCTCACCCTCGTCGAGGGCAAGTACCACGAGGTGCGCCGGATGATGCGTGCGGTCGAGGCGCCCGTCATCACCCTCGAACGGATCACCTACGCCACCCAGTCGCTCAGCGATGTGGCAGAGCCGGGGAGCTGGCGACGTCTCGGCGACGACGAGGTCGCAGCGCTCTACGCCTCGGTATCGGCGACGCCCGGCAGCTCCGTCGAAGGCTGGATCGAGCTCTGACCGCCTGAGGGGAGCAGTTCGGGCAGCAGCGCGCTGACCAGCATCGGCACAATGGGCAACGAAGCGAGCAGTGCCGCAAGACGGGCCCGCTCGGGCTTGTGAAAGCGGCCCACGCGGCGTCCGAGGATGAGCTCGTTCTTGGGGCTATGCTCCGAGGCGGCGAGCTCGGTCACCGTGACCTCGTAGCCGAGGCAGCGGAGCACACTGGCGCGGATGGCGTTGGTGAAGGCAGCGCCGAGTTCCCGGCGGTGAAGCGGGTGGTCCCAGAGCAGGCGCCAAGGCTCCGGCATGGAGGCGTCGCCGAGCTGGCGGTAGAGCTCCGCCTGGCAGCAGGGGACCACCGCGATGTAGTCGGCGTTGCGGGTCACCGCAGCGATGAGCGCCTCGTCCGTGGCAGTGTCGCAGGCGTGCAGCGCGACCATGAGGTGGATGCGCTCGGGCAGCAGCGCCTCGGCGATGCGGCCCTCCACGGCCTGCACGCGGGTCCAGTTCTGCTCGGCCGCAATCTCTCGCACCCGCTTGACGAGCTCCGGGCGCGACTCGAGCGCCAGCATCGTGCCGCGGCCGACGGGCTGCATCAACACCTCGAACAGCGCGAGGCCAAGGTAGGATTTGCCTGCTGCGGCATCGACCACCACAGGCTGGTCATGGCGGGCGTAAAGATCTGCGAGCGGCGCATCGAGCTGCCGCAGAAAGTGGGCCACCTGCTTCAGTTTGCGGTGGGCATCGGCGTTCGCCCCACCCCGCTCCGACACCAAGCCGAGCGCCTTGCCGAGTTCGACCGAGGCTCCCGCGTCGAGGAGAAGTTTGCGGACGGCGTCGGGGTCGAGCGAGGTCCGTGTGTTCTTTGCTGGCTTGGCCATGAGGGGCTCCGTGGGACGCGAATGAGACGGGCGCCTCGCTAGCAGAGTTCGTCGCGCGGGGTCGGATTTCACACGACTGCCGCGCAACCTTCTTGCCGCTTCGGGCCGGCGGCTCTACGAGGGACGGCCGGCCCCTTCGGGCGCGGGCTCCAGCAGGAGAGGCAGTTGCAGGCAAACTGGTCCATCATCGTACACGGCGGCGCGGGAACCTGGGCAGCAGCGGCGCACGCGGAGGCACTCGCGGGCGTCACTCGCGCGGTCGCTGAGGCGGCTCGGATACTCGCAGCGGGCGCGAGCGCAGCCGATGCAGTCTGTGCGGCCGCCTGCATCCTTGAAGACGACCCGACCTTCAACTCGGGCACCGGCTCCTCTCCGAACATCGACGGGCTGTGTGAGATGGATGCCTGCCTCATGCTCGGTCACGAGCTTCGCGCAGGAGGCATCGCCAACGTGCAGCGGGTGCGGAACCCCATCCTCGTAGCGCGCAAGGTACTCGAGGAGACCGACCACGCGCTGCTCGCCGGCGAGGGTGCCAACCGCTTCGCGCGGGCGCTCGGCTTCGAGGACTACGACCCCACGACCCCCGCCTCGCGCGCGCTCTACGCCGAACGCATCGCCCTGCTCCGCTCCGAGGGCGAGGCTTGGATGCCGCGCCACCGCGCGCTGGTCGACAAGTACCCTGCCCTCTTCCGCGGCACCATCGGCGCGGTCGCGCTCGACCGGCATGGCCACCTCGCGGCTGCAACGAGCACGGGCGGCGTG
>JBIIFW010000297.1:0-3827 GCA_044236985.1 Bradymonadia bacterium
CGATCTCCAACGACGGCCTGCCGGCGGTCGACAGCGACTATCTCGCGCCGGCGCTGCTCTCCATCGCCATCAATGTCGCGGCCAACCTCCTCTTCCTCCGCGCCGTCAACCTCTCGCCCCTGTCGCTGACCATCCCCATGCTCAGCTTCTCGCCCGCCTTCTCGGCGCTCCTCGCCTGGCTCCCGCCCCTGAACGAGACACTCACCCGCTATCAGGCGGCGGGCGCTGCCCTTGTGATCCTCGGCGCCCTCACCCTCAACGCCGTCGGCGTCGCCACCGACGGGGCTGGCGGCCTCATTCGGCGGCTACGCAGCGAACGGGGCGTGCCCATCATGCTCGTGGTCGCTCTGCTCTTCTCGCTCAGTTCGGCGGTCGACAAGGTGGCGCAGGCCGCCTCCTCTCCCCCGCTTCACGCGCTCGTGCAGTGCCTCGGCGTTGGACTCATCCTTCTTGGAGTGCTGTTCCGACGCGGGCAGCTCGGCCAGCTCCGTACGGTCTTGGACCACCAGCCCGCCTTCGCCGGCGCCGTCGCCGCAGGAGCCACCGCGCTCGGCTTCCAGATGTCGGCCTTTGTCATCTCGCCCGTCAGCACGGTCGAGACAGTCAAACGGGCGGTAGGCATGGCCGCTGCCCAAGTCGTGGGCCGCCTCGTCTTCGGCGAACCGCTCACGGCGCGGAAGTGGGTCGCGGTCGGCCTGATGTCGATCGGCTGTCTCCTGATTCTCGGAAACTTCTGAGCATCGAGAGAGGCAGAGGCCAAAAACGACGACGCCCCCGTCCCCGACACCGGGGATGGAGGCAACGACCTCTTCATGCGCCCGAGGGCGGCGGTTAGCGGATCGGAAGAGCGCGCTCGATGGCCTTATCCGTGCCATCGAACTCCTCGAGCACAACCCAGTGCATGCCCGACGAGCCGGAGCGACGAATCATCTTTACGGGGGTCATCGGCTTGCCGGAGATCGGATCGAGCTTGGTGACCTGAACCTTCTTACCGATTGCCAACTTTGCTGGGCGCTTTGTTGCCATGACTTCGACTCCTCTGATCCCGCCACGCGGACGGCTCGTTTCAAAATGGGGGGCAACCTCTAGCAAACTCTCCCGCGCTTGTGAAGAGATCACAGAACATGGTAGCGGCGGCTCCCGTTACCCACCAACGAGGCCCCACATGTCGCTCTCTGCTCTCATCTCCGCCGGCGAGTCCATCCACAAGATCGCCGACTACCTCGACCAGCTCCCCGCCGATGCCCGGCTCAATGAGTCCATGGCACTCGGCAGCGCAGAGCAGTCCAAGCTCTGGACGCTTGCCGCCTCCGCCGCCCCCCTCACCCTCGACCACTTCGTACCGGCCTCCTCAGCCGACCGGACCGAGGTCATCCACCAGGGCCGCAACACCCTGCCGGTCTTCACCCGCTTCCAGAAGCGCTTCGCCCGCCCCGTGGACGGCAGCCAGCGCCTCTTCGGCTACAACGAAGGCGCCACGCGCCCCCTCATCGGGCCCGGCTGCTTTGTCACCGTCCCCACCGCTGGCAACGAGGCATGGACCGAGCGCGGCGCCATCGTCGTCGACTACTTCCAGGTCCCCGACGGCCCCGTTCCGGAAGGCTGGCCCAAGGTCGTCTCCAACTCCTCCGGCCTGCAGTACCTCGTCTACCGACACACCCGCGACTTCATGCGCCGCGTCTCCAGCCACGTCTCTATCGGCCACGCCTGGAAAGAGGAGAAGGAGATGACCTTCGCCTACTTTGTCCTCTGCCGCGAATCCTGAGCCCGCTCGAATCATCTGACGACAATGCCGCCATTGTCGCGGCCCCGAGCCGGAGTTGAGCATGTCCGAGGAATTCGACGCGCCGCAGCGCATCGCCATCAACCGCGTCTACACCCGCAAGGGTGACAAGGGCACCACCTCGCTCGTCGGCGGGCAGGTCGTTCCCAAGGCGAGCGCCCGCATCGCCAGCTACGGGGAGGTCGACGAGCTCAACGCCTTCGTCGGCGCGGCACGGTTCACCGCACTCGAGCACCAGTCCGAAGGAGCCGAGTTCGCTCGCCTCGCCCGTGTCCTGCGTCGCGTACAGCACAGCCTCTTCAACCTCGGCTCCATCCTCGCCACGCTGCCCGAGGATGTGCACCCGCGCCAGCCTCGCGTCCGTCAGTCCGACATCGATGCGCTCGAGGCCGAGATGGACCGCTGCAACGGCCACCTCGAACCCCTCCGCAGCTTTGTCCTGCCCGGCGGCTCGCGGCTCAACACCGACCTCCACCTCTGCCGCACCGTCTGTCGCCGCGTGGAACGGCTCCTCTGCCAGCTCGCGGAGCATGAAGAGGTCGATCCCCTCTGCATCGCCTACGTGAATCGGCTCAGCGACGCCTTCTTCGTCTGGTGCCGCTGGGCCAACCACCTTGCGGGGAGCCCGGAAGAGCTCTGGGACCCCAACGCAGCCGATGAAGCCATCGACCCCTGACGAGCGCTCCGGCGGGCTCCCGCCGGATGGTGCGGCCGCCGAGCAGTCGGCCGACCTCTGGCAGGGGCCGCGTCTCTGTCATCCCGGGCTGCTCGGGTGCGAACGTTGCACCCGCCTGACCGCCTTCCGACGCACCGAACATGCGGTGAAGGGGCCCAATCAACTGCGGAGCGCACGCTACTGGTCGCGACCTGTACCCCTCTTCGGCGACCCCGGCGCGCGCATCCTCCTGCTCGGCATGGCCCCAGGCTATCACGGCGCCAATCGCACCGGCACCCCCTTCTGCGGCGATGTCTCTGGCCGGCTCCTTTACGGCGCGCTCCACGACCTCGGGCTCTCCTCGCACGCCGACCCGGAGGTCGGAGGGCTGCAGCTCCGGCTCCAGGGTGCAGCCATCACCAACGCGGTGAAGTGCGTCCCTCCGCTCAACGCGCCCACCCCCGATGAGCGGCGCGGCTGCGGAGGCTGGCTGCAGGCAGACCTCGCCGCGCTCCCGAACCTGCGCTGGATCGTCGCCTTCGGCCACATCGCCCACGACGCTCTCTTGGACTACGCCGCCATCCGAAGCCCGGGCCTGCGACGCTCAGCCTTCCGATTCGGCAACGGGAGGCTGCACCAACCGACGGGGCTGCCCTTTGGCCTCGTCGACTCCTTCCACCCAAGCCCGCTCAACGCCAACCGCGGCATCATAACCCGCGCCTCCCTGGCCGAGCTGCTCCGCCCGCTGTTGCAGGAGAACCAATGATTCAGCCTCTGCCGGCGACCGCTCCCACCCACGAGCGGGTACAAAAATACAGGGAGGTGATCGCCGCCATCCAGGCCACGCTGGAGGAGGAGACAGACTGGACCGCTGCCATGGCCACCGTCGCCTGCGAACTCCACAACGCCTTCGAGGCCTTCCATTGGACGGGGTTCTACCGCGCCGTCTCCGACAGCCTCCTCATCGTAGGTCCCTACCAAGGTGGCCACGGTTGTCTCCGCATCGACTTCTCGCGCGGCGTCTGTGGCGCCGCGGCCCGCACGCGTCAGATCCAGCATTGGGACGATGTCCACGACGCGCCCGACCACATCGCCTGCTCCAGCTCGACCATCTCCGAGATCGTCGTCCCTGTGATCGGGCCAAACGGCCGGCTGCTTGCCGTCCTCGATGTGGACTCCGATCTCCCCGCCGCCTTCACCTCTGTCGACCGAGAGGCGCTCGGAGACCTCTGCCAGTGGCTCGGCCTCCGCTTCGAAGCCTCCGCCTGACGGTCCGCGGCCCCTTCCTTGCGCCCACTTCGAGAGGTGAGTATCGGGCCCTCGCCCGTCCGATGGGAATCGCCTTCCACCCTCGCCCGTGAGTCCACCATGCGCTCAGCAGCCATCCGT
>JBIIFW010000298.1:0-3823 GCA_044236985.1 Bradymonadia bacterium
CGCGAACCACTACGAGTGTTTCTACTTCCGCCCCACTTGGACCGGTACGGCCCAGGGTCTGAAATTCTCTGCGCTCATCGACGACGAACGGGTCGTGCACCACTGGCTGCTCTACGCAGAGGTTGGTTCGGGTACGCCTGGCACGCGGCGGGACTGCAGCGGCTCCCATGCTGATGCGACGCTCATCGCTGGCTGGGCGCCGGGTGGCGACGACTGGGTGATGCCGCCGAGCGTGGGCATGGAGCTGCCGACCGACACCACCTACTTCGTCGAGATTCACTACGCGAACCCGCGCAACCTGGACATTACCGATCGCTCCGGCGTGCGGGTCTGTGGCACGAATACGCTGCGTGAGAATGCCGCAGCCACGCATTGGCTCGGGAGCGAGCTCATTGGTTTCCTTGGTGCGGGCAACCACTCGGTGACCGGTACCTGCCGTCCGACGCTGACGGAGCCGGCCCACATCATCAAGTCTTGGCCCCACATGCACCGGTATGGCACCAGCATGTTCTCGGAGATTGTGCGGGCCGGCGGTACGCGCGAGACGCTCATCGATGTGCCCTTCAGCTTCGACAACCAGATCTCGCACGACACGCCGTTCGTCATCAATCCGGGCGACTCCATCCGAACGACCTGTCGCTATACGACCGACACCTTCCTAACGACCTTCGGCTCCAACACCGAGAATGAGATGTGCTACAACTTCGTGGTTGCCTGGCCTGCCGGTGCCTTCAACACGGGCGGCGGCATTCGCGGCGGCAGCGAAAACTTCTGCCTTCAGTAGCCGTGCTGCGTCGGACGGCCAGTTGGTCGCTCGGCCTGCTCGCCTTTGGTGTGCTGCAGGCGGCCGAGGCACACGAGCCGCCTGTTGTAACCGGCATGGTTGCTGGCCCGGAGGATGCAGTCGTGCTGCGCACCACGCGGGGGCTGGTGGTGGGCGACCTGCGCGGTGGCCCCTTCTCGCTGCAATGTCTGGAGCTCTCGGAGTTTATCCCCGCTGAGACGCCGTCGCTGACCTACTTCGGTTCGAGGCTCTTTGTCTCTGGCGTGGGTGGGCTTGTGACGATGACGGCCAAGGGCTGCGGCCTAGAGCGCCCCGCGGCCTTCGCGGGCGTTCCGATGACCGACGTGCATCGCCGCGCCGACGGATCGCTGGTGCTGCTCACGACCGGCGCAGGGATGCTCAATGACGCTTGGACGAGCCGCGACGGTGTGGCGTGGGAGCAGCGTGGGCTCGCGCTTGACCAGACGCTCTACTCGTCGCTTCGCCCCTTTGGTGCAGGCGAGATCGCGACAGGCGTGCGCATCGACTTCGCGCTCGGTCGTCCCGTCCACTTTGTGCGTGAGGTTACAGGTGTTGCGGTCGCTGACGAGCTTGCGCTTGAGGTGGGTGCGGACGGCTATCGCGTGCACCTGCTCGACGTGCGTGATGGCCTGGTGCCGGAGGCCCTCGTGCTCGTGGATCAGTACCGCGAGAGTGCGACGCCGGACCAGGTGCTCCGCTATCGCGACGGTGCTGTCGAAGAGCTGTTTGCTGCGCCGGAGATTGTGGATGCGCGCTACGGCCCGGACGGTGCTGTCTATGCGGCGGCTGCATCGGGGCTGCTGCGGTGGCGGGAGGGCGGCAGCGCAGAGGTTGTGGGCGACGGTCGCCGGGCGACCATGGTGTCGGTTGCAGCAGGCTCGGTCTTCACGGCGACGGAGTACTACATCGATGGCTGCGCGCTCTGTCGCGTGGAGGGCGACGCGTTGGTTCCGCTGCTCCGGTTTGGCGACATCGCCGGGCCAACGGTCTGCGGCGAGGCGCCTGGTGTGTGTGACGCAGACTGGTCGGATTGGCGGCTTGAGGTGGAGCCCGCGGAGGATGCAACGGGGAGCGGCGACGAGCAGGATGGGTCGGCAGAGCCGAACGACACCTCGCTGTCATCGAAGGGGCGTAGCGGCTGCAGTGTGTCGAGCGGGAGCGGGCTGTTGGAGGTCGCGCTCCTCGCCGGCGTCTTGGGCTTCGTAACGACAGCGAGGAGGCGGCGATGGCTTGGACGATGAGGTGGGTGTCTGCCTGTCTGCTGCTGGCTTCCTGTGCGGCAGAGAGAGAGACCGCGCCTGCTCCGGCGGGCGAGGTTGGTGCGGGGTCGGGGAGCGGCACGGCGGTCGCGGATGCTGGTGAGCTGGGCTCTGGCGAGGCCGACGCTTCACCGGGTGAGCGACCAGAAGATGCGCTGGAAGGCGTCTCGCTGACGGTGGAGATCGGCGCCCTGCCGCGCTGCCCGGATGCTGCAGCGTGCACGGAGGACTACGAGCGCTTCGTGACGCTGGCTGCAGCCTACGCACGGCCGCAGGACCTGGCGGCGCTTCCGCGTCTGCTGCGGGAGATCGACGCGGGTCGCGTGTCGCAGGTAGCGCCTCGGCTGGTGTCGGAGGCGCTCCGAGACGAGGTCATTGAGGGCCTTGGAATCGGCTTCTTGCTTGCCGACCTTCCGCGACGGACGCTCCAGGCTCGGGTGATTTCGGAGGTCGATCGCGGCAGCTACATGGAGCAGGAGCTGCTGCTGACGGACCCGTGGGTCGGCGAGTTCGGTGCGCTCCTACTTCAGCCGAAGGTGGCGGAGCGTCGCGCAGCCCTGCTGGCTGTGCACGGTCACGGCGACACGAAGGAGGTCTACCGTGACGAGTACCGCGGCGCCGAGCACGCACCTCGCGGCTACACGACGCTGATCCTCGGCATGCGCGCGATGGGTTCCGGTCCGTCTGCCATCACCGAGCATGTCATCACACGCGCGCTCTACCGCGCCGGCTTTTCGCTCATGGGGATGCGGGTCTACGAGAGCCTTCTCGGGCTGAAGTTCCTGCGTAGTCTGCCGACGGTTGATGCCGACAAGGTGGCGCTGATTGGCCACTCGGGCGGAAGCAGCACTGGCAACCTGACGGTCCGCGTAGACCCGACCATCGCCGGGTATGTTTCAGACCATCAGGTGGCCTACGCGGAGTGGGTCGAGGGCATCAATGTCTACCACTGCGAGACCGTTCCTCCGCTCTTTGGCTATTCGGAGCAGCTGAACGACCCCGTGGACTCCCCCGTGCCGATGCTGAAGGTGCCCTACAAGTACACCAACGGCATGCAGGAACTCTTCGACTTCCTCGACGCGCGGACGGCCCGCTAGGGCCACGCCTTTGTTACCGGGCGCTGCCGTCGAAGTAGGTGGTCGCGAGGTCGTAGGCTCGCAGTCCGGCCACGCTGCCTGTGCGGCGTCCGATGCTGTCGTCGGGCCAAATGTGAATGCCACCCCAGATGCGGGACTGGCCGGCCTGATCGGCGGCGTCGTAGTAGGTAGCCCACTGGAGCCGGACATCCTCCGAAGGGCCGTCCTCGAAGACCAGATAGTCGCCTGCGGGGGCGACGAATTCGCCGAATCCTCCGGGGAAGTAGGGCGAGCCGGTGATGGAGGTGAGGACCTCTGCGGCGGCGCGGCTGAAGGTGCTGTGTCCTGAAGCCATGCCGGGGAAGGCGGGGGTGACGAAGGTACGGCGCTGGTAGGGGATCCAGTCCTTCGCGCGCACCCAGCCGACGCCGCTGGTCTCGTTCTTGCGGTCGCCGGGCTCGCCGAGCCAGGTCCGCACGGCCACCTCTCCCTGCCACCAGCGGAGGTGGTGGTGGCGCTCTCCGGGCGCAGAGGAGGCGGCGGTGATGAGCTCGGAAACGCCCGCCTCGAGGGGCAGGCCGAGCGCGCTGTAGGAGGGGCCGGCGGGGTCGGAGGACTGGCCCTGCATCGCCATGTATCGGATGAGGGTGATGGGGCGGGGGCCGAGGTAGGCCCGCTTGAGG
>JBIIFW010000299.1:0-3802 GCA_044236985.1 Bradymonadia bacterium
GGATGAGCTTGTTGAGCGACTTTGCGCGGCCGAAACCGGTGAGTTGCGAGAAGAGGGTATGGACATCTTCGGCGATGTCGCGGTCTGCGGTGAGCAGGCCGATGTCTGTGTAGGCGCGGGCTGTTTCGGCGTGGTAGTTGCCGGTGCCGAGGTGGACGTAGCGGCGGATTTGCTGTCCTTCACGCCGGACGATGAGGAGCATCTTGGCGTGGGTTTTGAAGCCGACGATGCCGTAGACGACGGTGACGCCGGCCTGCTGCAGGCGGGTGGCGAGGTCGATGTTTGCGGCCTCGTCAAATCGGGCCTTGAGCTCGACGACAGCGGTGACCTCTTTGCCTGCGCGGGCGGCCTCGATGAGCGCCTCGACGAAGGGCGAGGTGGAGCCGGTGCGGTAGAGCGTCTGCTTGATTGCCAGAACCTTGGGGTCTTGCGCAGCCGTGCGGACGAGTTCGATGACGGGCGCGAGCGACTGGTAGGGGTGATGGAGGAGGATGTCGCGGCGGCGGAGGACATCGAAGGGGTTGGCGCCCCGCTTGTGGGAGGCGGTGACGGAGGGGAGGTGGACGGGGTACTTGAGCTCGGGCAGGTCGACGAGGTTGTAGAGGGCGTAGAGCCGGTGCAGGTTGACGGAGCCGCCGACCCGGTAGAGGTCGTGTGGCTTGAGCTTAAACTGGGCCAGCAGGAACTCGGCGATCTCGTCGGGGCAGGTGTTGGCGACCTCGACCCGGATCGCCTCGCCGTAGTTGCGGTTCGGGAGCTCACCCTTGAGGGCCTTGAGGAGATCGTCGACCTCTTCTTCATCCACCCAGAGGTCGCTGTCGCGGGTGATGCGAAACTGGTGGCAGCCCGTGACCTTCATGCCTGGGAAGAGGGCCCCCATGTTGGCCTGGATGATGGAGCTGAGGAGGACAAAGCTGTGGTCGTAGGTTGCGACCGTGCCGGGCAGCCGGATGATGCGTGGGAGCGAGCGTGGCACCTGGACGGTGGCGAGCTCGCAGCTGCGTCCGAAGGCGTCCTTGCCCTCGAGCGTGACCATGAAGTTGAGGATCTTGTTGAGGGGCCGCGGGAAGGGGTGGGCGGGGTCGAGCGCGATGGGGGTGAGAACCGGGATGACCTGGCTCTCGAAGTAGCGCTTGATCCACTTCTTCTGTGGCATGGTCCACTCGGAGCGCCGGAGGACGGCGACGCCGGCCTCGCGTAGCGCGGGGTGGAGCTCTTCGTTGAGGACGCGGTACTGCTCTGCGACGAGCTTGTGGGCCTTGCGGGAGACCTCGCCGAGCGCCTCAGCAGGGGTGAGTCCGTCGGGTCCGCGCTGGGAAGAGCCGGCCTCCATCTGTTCGCGCAGACCGGCGAGCCGTATCTCGAAGAGTTCGTCGAGGTTGGTGCTGGTGATGGTGAGGAAGCGGAGCCGCTCGAGGAGCGGGATCTCGGGGTTGGAGGCCTGCGCCAAGACCCGCTCATTGAAGGCGAGGACCGAGAGCTCACGGTTGATGTAGAGGCCCGCTTCTTTGAGAGAGCGCTTGGAGGCGACCGCAGGTGAGAGTGCCGGCTGAGCAGTTCGCTTCTGTTTGCTTGCCATGGAGACACGGATGCGGTGTTGGACGCCGCCCCGAGGCGACGTTGCGTGAGGGTGCTTCGGAAGCGACTGCTAGGTCAGCCGCGCCTGCGCCGCCAGAAGAAGAGGCCGAGGGCTGCGACAATGGCCGCTGCGATGCCTGCGACGGCTGCGAAGCCGAGATGGTGTTCCTGGGCTGTGGTGCTGCCGGAGCCCTCGAGCGCGGCGGGGTCGGCGTTGGCTCCCGAGGCCTCACCGGCGGCGTTCACGCGGGTGTTGTCGGTACCGGCTTCACGGGCGTTGGCTGCTTCACTGCCGGGTGCGCCAGTCGGGGAGTTGTCGGCGGGCGCTGCTGCCTCTACGCCGGAGCCGAGTGTTGCGCCCTGCGCTGCGGTCCTTTGGATGGCCCCCGTACCGCCGCCTGCGGCACTCTTCGCGGCCTCGTCTGCCACATGTTTCTTGGTCTGTTCGATGAGGAAGCCGGCGATGGGTGCCCGCTTGTCTTTGGGGTTGGCGCGGCGCCAGTCCTCGAAGACCTTGATGGCCTCGTCGAACCGCTTCTCTTGGATGAGGGCGGTGCCATACTTCCAGCAGTCGTCTTTGGAACCGGCCTTGCAGTCCTTTTCGAACTTGGAGGCAGGCTCTTTGCGGACGAAGTTGTGGGTGGTGGTCTCGCCAGGGGCGATGAGGACGGTCTTCTCGCCTGAGGGCACCTTGGAGTCGTCGTAGATGACCTGCATCGTGTGGGCGCCAGGGTCGAGCTCGAGGCGGGCACCCGGTGTGCGTGCGCCGCTGTCACGACCGTCGATGAAGAGGCGGCCCGAGGGGTTGGAGTGGACGACGACGGCACCCTTGCCGGCGGCCGGAGCAGGCTGCTCGGTGATGCCGTTTACGCGGCGCTCGGGGAGTGCGGCGTGGGCCGTCGCGGCGGCGAGTAGGAGCGGCGCGAGGAGGAGGGCGAGGAGAGGTCTCATGAAGACACGCTGGCGTGGAGGACGGAGAGCCGTCGAACCGCTAGCCGAAGGTGGCGCCGACTTCAAAACGACGGCGTTCCTCCATCTTCTCCCGCGGTCCTAGTTGGGCACCAGGAAGGTGAGGTTGATCATCACGGGCACGGCATAGGCGGTGTCTCCGCAGTCTTTGCTGTCGAAGAGCTCGCCCTCCGTGCACTTGTCCGCGGCCGAGAAGGGGAGGAAGGCGCGGGCCTCGATGGTGAGGCGGTTCTGGTAGGAGCGGAAGGCCTCGAAGCCTCCGCTTACGTAGGCGCCGAGCGAGGCGTTGCTCACGTAGGTCTCGCCCTCTTTGAATTCGAGGGTGTTATCGCTGAAGCCCACGTAGGCCAGGCCGCCGCCGGCGAAGGGGGCGAAGTCCGACTCGCTGAAGAACTTGCGACCGTCAACCGAGAATCCGGCCATGAAGGGGTGCTCGAAGTTGAAGAAGCCGGAGACGCCGGCGCCGAAGCCGGGCATCTGGTACTCGTACTTGCCGATGAGGCCGGCACCGTTGCCTTCGCCTTCGCCGTTCAGAAGGGTCATGCCGTAGAGGCCGCCGCCGTAGAGCGATTCGCCGTCGCGCTTCTTGCCCGCATACTTGCGGTTCTCTTCGCGGACGAGGTTGTCGACGCCGGCGGTGGACTCGAAGGGCTTACCCGTGGCGACGGCCTCGCCGAGGCGGGGCGCAGCGACGGCTACCTCTTCGATGCCCTCGAGCTGCACGGACATAGACTTGTCTGGCTCGCCGGCGCGGATGGTGCGGACGGTGAGGATGGCGAGGCGGCCGAGCCGGCCCATGTCGACCCGGTAGCTGCTGCCATTGGCGGGCGAGACGCGGCTGGTGATGGCGTTGCAGACAAGCTGCACGGCGGTGGCTGCGTTGTCGGCGGAGATGCCGCTGATTTCGCCTGCGGCACACTGGGCGACGGTCTGGTCTTCGCCTGTGGCCTGCGCGACGGCGACGGCGGGGAGCGTGACTGCGGCGAAGAGGGAGGCAAGGAGGGTGGAGCGGACGTTCATGGTCGACCTCAAGCGGAGGGAGATGATGTCTGGAATGCTAGCCGACCTCTGCGGTGCGGCCAAACGGTAGGCGTTTAGGGATGCTTGCAGATCTCTCGGATCTGCTTGCGGTGGATCTGGGTGTGGGCGCTCATGAGCCAGTACCACTGGCGGAGGTTCATGGGACAGAACCAGGGGTGCGGGTGGGTTCCTGCTGCAGCGGTGTCGGCGACAGCGCTGCGGAGGCGTGTGTGGA
>JBIIFW010000301.1:0-3793 GCA_044236985.1 Bradymonadia bacterium
GGGCTGCAGCTTCACCGATGGTGAGGCGACGACGACGATCTCCGGTGCACTCGTTATCGCTGCTGGCGGCTACGCCATCTTCGGCCAGGACGACAGCATCGCTGCCAACGGCGGCCTGACCGGCGTTGCGCTCAACTACGATGACGGCATCGCGCTCAGCAACTCGGGCGATAACCTCACGCTCTCCTGCGACACGCTGGTGCTCGACACCTTCACCTACCCCAGCTCGTTTGCGTCGGTTGCGGGCCGGAGCCGGCAGCTTGCCCCCGACCGGACCTCCAGCGCGCTGAACGACAACAGCGGCAACTGGTGCGCTACGACGGGCGCCATCTTCGCCGGCACCCGCACGGGCACGCCCGGCGCCGCCAACACCCCCTGCTTCGTCTGCCGCGCAGAGGCTCCCGCGACCGTGACCGGCGTGCCCGGCTCGGTGCAGTCGCTCACCGCCCGCATCAAGATCCCCGGCCTCACCGACGGCGCCAATGTGCAGTCGGGCCCGCAGGTTCAGTTCGGCACGGGCCCCGATGGCTCGAACCCCAGCACGACCGATCTCGCGCAGTGGACCTTCGCTGCCGGCGCTGGCACGGTTGGTTGGGATGGCTCGGTCGAGAGCCTCTACGACGAGTACACCGGCTCCTACACCATGACGGCCAGCGGCGCTGACTGGGCGGCCCGCCTCTCGGGCGACGGCGGCGTGAGCTGGACCTACTGCGACCGCAACGTGGGCGCCGGCGCCGATGGCTCGGAGAACGGCTACCAGCCCGCCAACGCAGGCACGGTTGCCCCGACCGCGACCTACACCGTCACCGACTGCTCGGTGGTTGCTCCGACCTCGGCGACCGCTGCTGGCGGCACGGCTGCTGCGGTTCGCGGTCAGGTAATCATCAACGGCGTGACCGACGCGACGACCGGTCTCAACACCAACAGCTCGGTGCAGGTGCAGGCCGCCTACGGCGCTGACGGTACGCTCCCCGCGACCTGGACTGGCTGGACGACTGCAACGGGCGATGCCGCCTTCAGCGACGCCAGCGCGGATGCCTATGACGCCTCCTTGACGGTTGGCCTCACGACGGGCGGCTACGACTTCGCCTTCCGCGTCTCCGGCGATGCCGGCACCAGCTGGACCTACTGCGACACCACGGGTGGCACCTACGCTGCGGCCGACGCCGGCAC
This sequence comes from Bradymonadia bacterium, assembly GCA_044236985.1. GTDB lineage: Bacteria > Myxococcota_A > Bradymonadia > REDH01 > REDH01 > CAIWGR01. The sequence goes on from JBIIFW010000301.1 coordinate 1,174, forward strand.
GCTGACGGTCACCCCCGGTACGAGCCAGAGCTACACCATCACCGATTGCTCCATCACCGCGCCGACCAGCATCACGGGCACCGTGAGCACCACCAGCCCGGTTGCGGCGCTTGTGCAGATTGCCGGCCTCACCGACTACTCGTCGGGCCTCAACCTGGCTTCGACGGTGCAGGTTGAGCTCGGTCAGGGCGCCGATGGCACCGACCCCTCCACCTGGACGGGCTGGGCCACTGCAGCGGGCGACGGCGCCTTCTCCAACGCCACGAGCGACAAGTATGGTGCGACGCTGACGCTTCCCAGCTCGGCCGGCGCGAGCGACTTCGCCTTCCGCGTGACGGGCGACAGCGGCGCCACCTGGACCTACTGCGACAGCACGGGCGGCAGCTACCTTGCGGCCGACGCCGGAGCCATCACCGCCACCCCCAACGCCTTCCTCGCCGGTAACTTCCTTGTGCAGGTGATGGGTGATGGCTCGACGACGCTGTCTGGCAATGCGGCTCCCATCTCGATTCGCGAGTACGGCACCTCGGGTTCGCTCATCACGACGGTCTCTTCCGCCTTCACGAGCACCAACCTGCTGACCGACTCGGGCAGCTCCACCTCGAACGGCTACCTCGGCGTCTGGGACGGCCTGGTGGCAGTGTCCGGCTCCAATTCGGCGCTTGCGACGACGGGCGTGGCTGCGCTGAACACCAAGGCGGTGAACCTGCTCGGCTCCGACCGGACCGTCTCCTCGCGGGTTACCTTCCCGACGGGTGGTCCCACGGGCACGCCTCCCTCGCCCTACTCGGGTAACAACTTCCGTAGCGTGGTGCCCACCTCGGCGACCACCTTCTACACTGCGGGTACCGCGTCGGGCACGCCCAACACGGGTGGCGTCTGGTACTACAACGGCAGCACCTTCACGCAGATCAGCAGTACGACCACGGCCCCGACCAATACGCGCGTGGTCGGTCTCTTCGGCGGGCAGCTCTATGTGTCGTCAGGCTCCAGTCCCTACATCGGCATCTCGACCATCGGCTCGGGCACGCCGACGACCGCGGGCCAGGCTGCGACGCTCGCCATCAACATGGGCACGGGCGCCAGCCCCTACGGCTTCGCCTTCGCCGACACCAACAAGGATGGCACCAACGACCGCGTCTACATCGCAGATGACCGGACTGCGGCGGGTGGCGGCCTCAACCGCTACGACCTTGTGTCGGGCACCTGGACGCCTCGCTGGAGCCGCCTCTTCGGCACCTCGAACACGCTGACGACGACGGCCGGCACGGGCGTTGTGGGCGGCCGCGGCCTCTCCATGACCTACGACGCGGGCAGCGCGACCATCATCGTCGCAACGGCCGACTCCACGGGCAACCGCCTGGTGAAGATTGTCGACGGCAGCGCCGATGGCTCGACCATCCCCACCGCCTACACGACGCTCGCTACGGCCGGCACCAACACCGCCATCCGCGGTGTGGCGATCTTCAACGACTGCGGTGATGGCCGCGTGGACGGCGCCGAGGTTTGCGACGACGGCAACAGCGTGAACAACGATACCTGCAGCAACAGCTGCCAGCCGGCCCGCTGCGGCGATGGCATCACCCAGTCGGGTGAGAGCTGCGACGACGGCAACGCGGTGAACACCGACGCCTGCACCAACACCTGCGCTGCGGCCCGCTGCGGCGACGGCTACCTGCAGAGCGGCGAGAGCTGCGACGACGGCAACAGCAGCAACACCGACGCCTGCACCAACGCCTGTGCGGCTCCGGCCTGTGGCGATGGCTTTGTGCAGGGCAGCGAGGTCTGCGACGACGGCAACAGCAGCAACACCGACCTCTGCACCAACGTCTGCGCCGCGCCGGCCTGCGGCGATGGCTTTGTGCAGGGCCTTGAGGCCTGCGACGACGCCAACCTTGTGAACACCGACCTCTGCACCAATGTGTGCGCAGCTCCGGCCTGCGGCGACGGCTTCCTTCAGGGCTCGGAGGCCTGTGACGACGGCAACGCCGTGGACAACGACACCTGCACCAACAGCTGCGGCTGCGGCCCGGGCTACCATGTGGAGCTCGGCGTCTGCCTGAGCGACACCAAGTCTTGCACGCTGCCCAACGGCAGCGGCACGCAGAGCTGGGACGGCGTCAGCGCCTACGGTGCCTGCACGGCGACCGCTTGCGACGCTACCTACCATGTGGAGGGCGGCGCCTGCGCGAGCGACACGCGGGCCTGCGTCAGCCTGCCTGCCGATGCGGCCGCTGGTACCCAGCTCTGGGACGGCAGCAGCTCCTATGGCACCTGCACCATCTCGTCTTGCAACGCCGGCTTCGCGCTGGTCTCCAACGCCTGCGTCGGTGGCTGTGGCAACGGCATCACGGCCGGCGGCGAGACCTGCGACGACGGCAACACCGTGACCGAGGAGTGCGCCTACGGCGAGCTCTCCTGCAGCGTCTGCAACGCGAGCTGCCAGACGGCGGCGGGCGAGACCGACTTCTGCACCGACGGCACGCTCGACGCTTCGGAGTTCTGCGATGATGGCAACGCCAGCAACGCCGACTCCTGCAACAACAGCTGCACCTGCGGCACGGGCTACCACGCGGAGGGCGGCATCTGCGCCAACGACGTGCAGGCCTGCTCGATCAAC